>CAIQMJ010000643.1 GCA_903872875.1 uncultured Variovorax sp. | reverse complement strand
GCTTGAGCAGCTCGACCGCGTTGTCCTCGCCGATCACGCCGGACACGAAGATGAACGGCAGGTCGGGCGCCATGCGGCGGGTGATGTCCAGCGCGAGCGGCCCGGAGAAGCCCGGCAGCTCGTGGTCGGACAGCACGAGATCGAAGCCGCCCCGGGCCAGCGCATCGATGAAGCCGTGTTCGTCGCGGACCACTTCGAACACGGCCTGCGGGTAGGAGGCGGCCAGCGCCATCTGCAGCAGTTCCGCGTCGAAGCGCGAATCCTCGAGCAGGAGGATCTTCAGCGCACGCTGCGACGCTGCCACGGGCTCTCTAGTCATACCGCCGGGAAGCCTTGAGCGACCCCGGCGGCGGCTCGTTGAGGACCGCCCAGAACACACCGAGCTCGGCGATCGCCGAGACGAACTGGTTGAACTCGACGGGCTTGACCACGTACGCGTTGACACCCAGCTCGTAGCTCTTCAGCACGTCCGACTCTTCCTGCGAGGACGTGAGCATGACCACCGGAATGCTGCGCAGCGCCGGATTGGCGCGCACGGCTTCGAGCACTTCGAGGCCGGTGACCTTGGGCAGCTTCAGGTCGAGCAGGATCACCGCCGGATTGCCCTCGGCGCGTGCGGCGTGGTCGCCTTCGCGCTGCAGGTATTCGAGGGCCTGCGCGCCATCGCGCAGCACCACCACCTCATTGGCGAGCTGGCTGCGCTCCAGTGCGATCAGCGTGAGTTCGAGATCGCGGTTGTCGTCTTCGACCAGCAGGATGGGTTTGAGCATTTTTCTATTCCGTCATTCGATTCGCCGCAGGCGGCAGTGCTTCGGCTGCCGCCCGCGGAAGGATGAAGCCGAAGCTCGCACCCTGGTTCAATTCGCCTTGCGCCCACACGGTTCCTCCATGGCGCTCGACGATCCTCTTCACGTTGGCCAGGCCAATGCCTGTACCTTCGAATTCCTCGGCCCGGTGCAGGCGCTGGAAAACACCGAAAAGCTTGTCCGCATACTTCATCTGGAAACCGACGCCGTTGTCCTGCACCTCGAGGCCATCGCCTTCCACGCGACGCACGGCCCGCACGGCAATGCGCACGGGCATGCGGCCGCGTGAGTACTTCACGGCGTTGCCGAGCAGGTTGCGCACCGCTACCTGCAGCAGCAAAGGGTCGGCAAAGAGCACCGGGAGGCCGGGCTCGACCTCCCAGACGATGTCGCGCGCCGGCTCCTGCCGTGCGATCTCGCGCACCAGGCCGTCGACCAGCGCGGCGGTGTCGACGCTGCGCCGCTTGAGCGACGAGCGCCCCATGCGCGAGAAGTCGAGCAGTGCGTCGACCAGCTGGCCGGCGAAGGCCGCGGCCTCCTTCACGTGCGTGAGGTAACGGTGCGCGCGTTCCGAGAGCAGCCTGCCTTCGGTGTCGACCACCAGGTCCACATAGCCGGCGATGTGCCGCATCGGCGCACGCAGGTCGTGCGACACGGTGTACGAGAAGGCTTCGAGTTCCTTGTTGACGCGGCCGAGTTCGGTGGCGACTTCGGCCAGTTCCTCGGCGCGCCGCAGCACGATGCCGATCAATGCCTGGCGCAGTTCGCCCGCGGCGCCGACCTCGGCCGGCGACCAGGGGTTCGAGCGGCCGCGAATCTCCTCGGCCCAGCTGGCAAAGCTGTGCCGGGGATGGATTCGCCCGTCTTCCTGCATCTTCGGTTTCTGTGGATTGCCGGCCCAGGTCACGGTCCGGACGATCTCGGGCCGGAACCAGAGGATCAGATGCCGGTGGACCTGGGAGATCGATACCGCCAGCACGCCCGCGACCGTCTCGGCCTGAGCCGAAGCGCCTTCGGCATGCCGGGCCAGCGAATCGCTCTGGTAGACCTGAACGCCGAGCCCGACGATCCATTGAGACAGCGCCTGGACGCGGTCGGTTGGCGGCGTGTCGCCGACGGCCCAGACCTGCTCGTCCAGCACGACCGCGGCGCTGGTGGCGCGTGCCACCCGCAACAGCAGCGAAGGCTCGGTGACCAACCGCTGCAGCGTGCCGTCGCTGTCGGCCAGGTGCGCCACGATCTCCAGCGTCAGCTGGCGCAGTTCGAGCCGTTCGGCCACCCCGCGGCTGGCCTCCTTCGACTGGATCTGCAGCGCCAGCAACTGGCCGAGGTGCTCGCAGGCGAGACGCGTCGACAGCGGCAGGAAGCGAGGCCCGTGGTCGTGGCAGGAGATCAGGCCCCAGAGCCGGCCGTTGACCACGATCGACACCGACATGGACGCCAGCGTGCCCATGTTGCGCATGTATTCCAGGTGCACCGGCGACACGCTGCGCAGCAGCGCCTGCGACATGTCGACGGTCGCGACGGGTGCGGCACCGCCAGCCGGCCGCAGTCGCACCGGCTGGTAGTTGGCGTCGGGAATCAATCGGAACTGGTTGAGCAGGTACAGCTCGCGGGCCTGCTGCGGGATGTCGGCCGCCGGAAAATGATGGCCGGCATAGCTGTCGTACTCCGGCTCGCGCTCCTCGGCGAGCACTTCGCCGTGGCCGTCGTCGTCGAAGCGGTAGATCAGGCAGCGGCCGAAGCCGGTCAGGCGCCGCATCTCGGATGCGGTGAGGGCCGTGAGTTCGGCCACCGACGCCGCCGCCTGGAGGCGCGGCAGGAAGACACGGGTCAGCGTGTAGATCGGCGCCTCGTTGCCGGCCGAGGGCAGCGCCGGCTCGAACTCGACCAGCACGTGATCCTGCTGGCGGTGCGCCGACACGTCGAACGCGTGGGCCGCGATGTGCGCCGCGCCAAGCGACACGGCGGGGGCGCCGGCGACCAGCCTGCCGAGCGCTGCTCGCGGCAACCATTCGACGGAGGCGCCGAGCAGGTCGTCGGGCCAGTTGTCGCTGCAGGCCTCGAGCGCGAGAGTGGCGGCGTTCAGTACCAGCATCCGGCCATGCGGCTGGATGGCGCCCGGCACCCGGATCGGCTCGAGGTCGCAGGCCGACAGGTCGGCCAAGGCGTTCTCGGGCGGAGGGGGCGCGTCCAACGACACGGTCGACACAGGCACGGTACGGCGAAAAGGAATGGGTACGGGACGGATGAAAGTTGAGCCGCAGGCGCCGCCGACAGCGAGCGCCGACGTTGTGGCTGATGATGCCAGCGCCCCGAAGAGGTATTTGTGAGTGCCGTCCTACATTGCGGCGCGGCGCCATCTCGTTGCCGCCGTCGATGCGCGCCGTTTCACCTGTAGGACGCCGCAGATGGCGGATGACCCCATGCGGCCTGGTGCGGACTCTCCGCGAGAATCGCGGCGGACCGCCATCGCACCGATTTCAGGGCATCCGAAGGCGACATGCACAACGACGACAATCCGTGCCTTTTCGAGACAACGTCACCTGCCGCACATCCGGATGATGTACCGCTTTCTCACCCGCGCCGTCGGCAATGCCGCAGCGTACGGCGCTCCGGCGCCGCTGACCTGCCGCGCACTGGCCGGGCCTTCATGGCGACGGGTGCTGGTGGTCGTGTTCGGCCTGCTGTTGCCGATGATCGCCGGTGCCCAGCCAGCCGATCCACGCAGCGAACCCCTGCGCATCTCGCGCCAGCCCGAAGGCCTGGCGGCGGTGCGGCACCTGCAGTTCTTCGAGGACACCACGCGCGGGCTGACGATCGAGCAGGTGCGCGCGCCGGAAAACCAGTCGCGCTTCGCCTTTCCGGACAATCCGCTGGTCGGCAAGGAATCCGACCGCGTGCTGTGGTTCAAGCTGCAGCTCCAGCTGGCGAATCCGGCGGACGCGCCGCAGGAATGGCTGATGCTGGTGCCCACGGTGTCGACGCACGACCTGCAGCTGTACGGCCCGTTCGACGCAAACGGCCGGGCGGTGGCGCCGCCGGTGGTCACCGGCATGCGACACCCGTGGGCCACGCGGCCGGCGGCCTCGGAGCAGATGGCCTGGATCTTCCGGTTGCCGGAGAGCGGTACGTACACCGTGTACTTCCGTGCCGAATCCACCTTCGCACGGATCTACGACGTGTCGATCTGGAAGCCGGCGGACTACCTGGAGTCGACACAGGACAAGCGCATGTTCGACGGCCTCAGCTATGGGCTGCTGCTCGGCCTGACGGTCTATGGCCTGGTCCTGCTCCTGGTGTTCGGCGAGGCACTCTACGCCTACTACATGCTGTCCTGCGTGTGCGGGCTGCTGGCGCTGGCCAGCATCAACGGCCATGCGCTGCGCTATCCCTTTGCCCATTGGCCCGAAGCCGCCGGCGTGGCCTACACGGCCGGACCGGCGCTGTGGGCGATCTGCAAGCTGCAGTTCGGGCGCCGGCTGCTGCGGCTGCGCCACTTCGCACCGCGCCTCGACCGGCTGGTGCAGGTCTTCACGCTCACATTGGCGTTCGCCATCCCGTACGCCAACTGGGGCGCGCATCCGCTGTGGACCTTCCGCCTCGTGCAGATCTCGGTGGTCGCGTCGACCGTCGTGCTGGTGATCGGGGCACTGGTGGCCGTGCGGCGCCGTTACTGGCCGGCGGTGCTCTATTTCTTCGGCGTCGCGATGCTGCTGGCGGGCGTCGGTGCGATCGTGGTGGCGAGCTGGGGCTGGATCGCCTGGGCGCCGAACCAGATGAACGTGTCGCAGGCTGCGCTGGTGGCCGAGCTGATCGTGTTCGCGGTGGCGATGGCATCCCGGCTGCGGCTGGTCCTGCGCTCGGAGCAGGCGCTGACCGCGCGCACGCAGCAGCTGGTCGAGGCGCTCGGCACCGACGCGTTGACCGGCGCCACCAGCCGCGCCGGCCTGCAGAGCCGTGGCGAGGAATGGCTGCGCAAGGAACAGCCTTTCGCGCTGATGCTGCTCGACCTCGACGGCTTCAAGGGCGTGAACGACGCGCACGGCCATGCGGCCGGCGATGCGGTGCTGATCACGATGGCGCAGCGGCTGCGCCAACAGGTACGCGCGGACGACGTGGTGGCGCGGCTGGGCGGCGACGAGTTCGCGGTCCTGGTGACGGGCAGCCCGACGCGGGAAACCCTTGCTGCGATGGCGACCCGGATGATCGACGTGAGCACGCTGCCGGTCGACTACGAGGGGCGCAGCGTCACGGTCGGCATGAGCCTGGGCATCGCCCGTTATCCGAGCGACGGCAGCACACTGGCCAGCCTGCTGCGCGCGGCCGACTACGCGATGTACCACAGCAAGCAGCAGCGTTCGGGCCCTGCCTATACCTTTGCCGACGATCTGGATGACGCCGGCATGCCGCAGTCCGAGCCCGCGCGGCTGCTGCGCTGAGCGGCCATGTCGGCCGCATAGCGCGCGGGCGGCCGGCCGACGATGCGGCTGAATGCCGTGCTGAAGGCGCTGGTCGACTGGTAGCCACATGCGAAGGCGATCTCCGACAACCGGGCACGGCCGGCGCGCAGAGCGTCCTTCGCCAGTGCCATGCGCCACTGCAGCAGATAGTCGATCGGCGCAAGACCGACGACGCTTCGAAAGCGCTCCGCGAACACGGAGCGCGAACTCCCTGCAACGCCGGCAAGCTGCGCGACCGTCCAGGCCCGCCGCACATCGGCATGCATGGCACGCAGCGCCGGCGCGACCTGCGGATCGGCAAGACCGGCCAGCAGACCCGCATCGGATACATCGGACGCAATGGCCCCGTGCCGGATCGCCTCGACCAGCATGATCTCCAGCAGCCGATCGAGCATCAGTGTGCGTCCGGCGCGCTCGGACGCCACCTCGTCGCCGATCAGGTCGAGCACGGCATGCAGGCGGCCCGCCGTCGCCTCGGGCGAATGCACCTGCACGACCGAAGGCAGCAACGGCCGCAACAGGTCCGCATTGGCATCGCCGAAGCTGAAGTGGCCGCCCAGCAGGCGTGTGACCGGACCGGCGCCCGCGGCGCCGATGCGCCGCACGATGCCGTCCGGGCCGCTGCGCGAGACCGAGGGCGGCAGGTCGATCGGCGCGGCCGGCTTGCCGTCGGACAGCGTCCAGTTGGGCGGCCCGGTGAGCAGCAGGAAGTCGCCTTCGCCGAGCCTGCGCTCGTCATGCCCCGGCACCTGAAGCCGGCAGCCGCCGGTTGCGACCAGGCAGAACACCACGCCGCCGTTGGCCGGGAATCGGATCTCCCAGTCACCTGCGCATTCGGCAAGCTTCCAGGCAAGGCCTTTGGGATGGAGCAATGCAAGTGTCTGGGTCAGCGGATCCATGCGGACGATCTCGAACAGGATTGAGCTTCTTCAGCATAGATCATCCGGCCTTGGCTACCTAGACTCGGCATCCGCCTTCTCAGCCTTCATTCAACCCAGAGACCATCCGGACCATGACCCCCGCTTCCACCGATTCCGATCCCGCCGTCGGCGTTCTTCAAGCCGACCTGTCCAACTGGCGCGGACGTCCGCAGAGCACCTGGGCGTTCCGCAATCTGCGCGCGCTGATGCCCTGTGCGGACATCCCGAACGCCCCGGACGGCATGCGGCCGCTGCCCGAGCATGCCGTGTCGCTCGACGCGTTCCAGTTGCGCACGCGCGATGGCGGAACGCTCGACCTCGACCAGTTCCTCCGCGCCACCTGCACGGACGGCTTCGTCGTGTTGCACGACGGTCATGTCGTGTGCGAGCGCTACGACGGCGGGCTCACGCCCCACACCCCGCACATCCTGATGTCGGCCACCAAGTCGGTGGTCGGCCTGGTCGCAGGCGTGCTGGCAGGCAACGGCGGACTCGACGTCGACGCCACGGTCGGGACGATCGCGCCCGACCTGGCCGCCACCGCGTTCGGCGACGCGACGCTGCGGCAACTCCTGGACATGCGCACCGGCGTCGGGATCGACGGCGCCGCACTGGACGCCTACCGCGCGGCAAGCGGCTGGGAGCCCACGCTGCCCGGCGACACGCCGAGCGACATCGCCACCTTCTTCCGCCAGGGAACGGCGGCCCACGGCGCCCATGGCGGCCCGTTCCGCTACGTATCGGCAAACACCGACCTGCTCGGCCTGCTGATCGAGCGCGTCGCCGGACGGTCCTTCGCAGCCCTCGCGAGCGAACTGCTCTGGAAGCCCATGGGGGCGGAAGACAGCGCCTTCATCACGGTCGACAGCCTCGGCGCACCTCGCTGCACGGGCGGCTTCTGCGCCACGGCGCGCGACCTGGCGCGCGTCGGCCAGCTGGTGGCCGATGACGGACGATGCGGCACGCGCGATGTCGTGCCGGCCAGCTGGCTCGAAGACATCCGGCAGCACGCCGACCGCGCAGCCTGGGACCAGGGGGAATTCGCCAGCGGCTTCGCGGGCTTGCCGATGCATTACCGCAGCGGCTGGTATGCGATCGACGGTGCCGTTCAGATGCTCTTCGCGATGGGCATTCACGGCCAACACCTGTTCGTCGACCGCGCGAACCGGCTGGTCGTCGCCAAGCTGTCTTCGCAGGCCTTGCCGATCGATCCCGTGGCGATGCAGCTCACGCTGCGGGCGGTGCAGGAAATTCGGCGCTGCCTGCAGGCCTGAGCGCCAGTGCTCGGGGCTAGGCGCGGCGGCGGCCCTCGCGCACACGCCGCGCCAGCAAAAGTCCGGCGAACACGATGCCCGCCGCCGCGCTGAGCCAGCCGAACCAGGCCACCAGACCGACAGTCCACTGCGGCTGCAAGAGCACGAAGGCGAGCGATGCGGCCAACAACGTCCACCCGGACCGGCGCAGAACGCGCGTCACGGGTGGCGCGAGCGGCTCGTCCCAAAGGTCTTCCTGATGGCGCTCCATCGCCAACGCCAGACATGCAAAGCCGACGACGCACAGCAGCAGCACCGGCCAATGGTTCATGGCGTCGCCTCTGCAGTGCGCATCGCATTCCGGCGCGCCGGACGCGCCTTGGGCTGGTGGCGATGCGTGCGAAGCGCCAGCAGCGCGTGCAGTCCGGCACAGGCGATGAAGCTCAGATCGATTGCGGCAAAAACCCAGTCGTGCCGCGCGATGCTGTGCAGCAGGCCGCGCCCGGTGGTGGCCGCATTGAGCAACGGCAGCAGCAGGAACAGCGCCGCGCCGAGCCAGAACAACTCGACCCAGGCCTTCTTCGCGGGCCGCAGCACCGCGTAGGCCAGCGTCAGCCCCCAGGCGATGAAGAACACGTTGATCTCCCAGGCCTTGCGCTCCGCGAACCCGCCGGGCAACAGCCGGTTGCCCCAGAAGAACACCGCCATTGCCACCGACAGGCCGGCGATCGAGGCGATGTTGAGCCGTTCGACCAGACGGAACCCGAAGTACGGACGCTCGGGGTCCGGCAACTTCGCGCGGCGCTTGACGGTCCACATCACCAGGCCGGTGCCGACCATCGCGGTGCCTGCAAGGCTCACCAGGAAATAGAGCCAGCGCAGCGTGGTATCGGCGAAGCGGCCCAGGTGCAGCGCGTACATCACGCCGCGCGTCTCGGCCGCTGCACCGACGCTGTCCTTGGTCTGCAGCAAGCGCCCGCTCGCGCCGTCGAACAGCATGTACTGCGGGCTGATCGAGACGCGCGCGCGGTCGCTGCGCACCACGATCACTCGCGCGGCCGCGTCACCACCGTTGTTGACCGTGATGCGCCCGACGCCGTCGCGGCCCCAGCGCGCCTGGGCCTGCCGGACCATGTCGGCGACCGGCGCCAGCGTGGCCTTGGTGCCGCTTGGCGGACCGGCGGGCACGAAGGCGCTGAGTTCCGACTGCATCGCCTGGCGCGTCTGGGCGCCCTTGAAGGCCGCGTCACCGCCCCACGGCACGTACATGAACATCAGCGTGACCAGCCCGGTGTAAGTGATCATCAGATGGAAGGGCAACCCGAACACCGAGAGCAGGTTGTGCGCGTCGAGCCACGAGCGCTGGCCCTTGCCGCCGCGGAAGGTGAAGAAGTCGATGAAGATCTTCTTGTGCGTGATGACGCCGCTGACGATGGCGACCAGCATGAACATCGCGCACAGCCCGGCCACCCAGCGGCCCCACAGCACCGGCAGGTAGTGCAGCTGGAAGTGGAAGCGGTAGAAGAACTCGGCGCCGTTCGACTCGCGCACGCTGATCTTCTGCGCGGTCGCCGGGTCGAAGACTGCGCTCTCGAAGCGTCTGCCGGTACCGACCCGCCAGAACGCATCCGCCGTGTTGTTGCGATCGTCCGGCAGGCCGATGCTCCACTGCAGGCTCCCGGGCGCCAACTGCGCCAGGGTCGCGACCAGCCGAGGCGCAAGTTCTGCGGCATCGGGCTGGTGCGCCTGCGCGGGCACCTCGGGCCGCATCCATTGGGAGATTTCCTCCTTGAAGTAGCTTACGGTGCCGGTGAGGAACATCGCATAGAGGATCCAACCGCCCAGCAGGCCGACCCAGATGTGGAGGTCGGACATGGTCTGGCGGATGCCGGGGAGTTTGGGCATGCCGTTCACTTGAAGACCGACCATGCGGCGAGCGCCAGCGGCAAGGCGGCAACGATCAGTCCGACCCACGCGCGCCGCGCGGAGCGCACGGCAAAGACCCAGACGACGGCGCCGGCGTATACGGCGAAGCTGGCAAGCATGTCCGCGCTTCAGCCGATCGTCACCACGCCGTACATTCAGGTCCAGGCCCCCACCTCGCCGCGACTGCAATTGCCGGTCGAGGGCCAATTTTCGACGCTGAACGGCGCCGTCGAATGGCTGAACTCGCCACCGCTCACGGCCGAGCAACTGCGCGGCAAGGTCGTGCTGGTCGACTTCTGGACCTTCGGCTGCATTAACTGCCGCAACGCCCTGCCCTATGTGCGCGAATGGCACCGCAAGTACAAAGACCAAGGGCTCGTTGTGGTCGGTGTGCATGCACCCGAGTTCGCATTCGAGAAAAACACCAGCAATGTGAAGCGCGCGATCGGCGAGCTGGGCGTCGAGTTTCCGGTGGCAGTCGACAACAACTTCGCAATCTGGCGCGCGTTCAACAACAACTACTGGCCGGCGCACTATTTCATCGACGCGCAAGGCCGCATCCGCTTTCACCATTTCGGCGAGGGCGAGTACGAGAAGTCGGAACAAGTCATTCGGCAACTGCTTGAAGAAGCACACAAGGAAGCCCCGGCCGTATGAACAGGCCAACCGCCTGCCCCGAAGCGGCACACGGTGGAGCTTCTTCGCCTTCATGCGCTCCTCGGTCACGTTCCGGACCGTGCCGGCCAGATCGACATCCGACTAGGCTGCGTAACGGATCTCACCGGAGCGACCGGCCGTGAGGACCTGAAACAACAGCGCCCGAGCTGAGGTGTGTTGCGGCGTTTCGTGAACGCTTGAACTGGCGGAGACTGTGACCACTGGGCGTAGGTGCCATGACGTGTCACACCAGGTCGTCGCGCGCCACCTATGAATGCCCCTCAAGGGCAGCCAACTGGCACAGCGTCTCACGACAACGCCCAAGGTCGCACAGTGATGGATGGGTCGAGGAATGGGTAGGGCCGGAGCGTGCCCGAAACAAACATTGCTGCTCGCCAGAATATTAGAGCTCGCTTCGATGGTGAACGTACTGGTCAAACGCTAGCTGCTCCTCGAATTTCAGCGCTCTAGCCTTCTCCCGGGTACTCTCTCCCTGATTAACTTTCTTCAACTCGCCCAGATAGGCTCCGCGAGCTTGGAGGTACGCCTCGAAAAGCCGATGCTCCTTTTCTACGTCTTCCAGTTCACGCCAACGTTTGATGATTTCATTCTGTTGATCGTCCATCGTGATTCCTCTGAGGCGGGATGATTGTGGGCTGGCAACCGCTGGCCCGTGGCAATCTACCATGAGCCCCTAGACCCCAAGGTGGTCCAGTCCGAAGTAGTCGCCTAGGTTCAAATCCGACACGCAGCGAAGCTAGGGAAGCTGATGTTCTCCGGAACCAGGTTGTCTTGTAACCTGATCGCCTGCGCACTCCCGGCGCGGGTAACACGATACGGAAAAGCATGTTCGACTTCGAATCGCTCGCAAAAAACTCTTCCGCCGAAGTGCCGGCCACCTTGGCGGAGTTATTCAAGCAACTAGACCGAAAGACCACCCATACGAGCTTGCGTCCGGCCCAACTTGCCGCACTGGCAACTCTAGATACTCAGCTTGCCCAACGTGATGTCATCATGAAGCTGAGCACCGGCTCGGGCAAAACGGTGTTGGGCTTGGTGTATGCCGAAATGATGAGACGGAGGTACAAGGGAGACCCAGTCATATATCTGTGTCCTACTGCGCAGTTGGTAGAGCAGGTCGTTGCGTCGGGGCAGGCTATTGGGGTGTCCGTTTCTACGTTCCCAAAGAGCGGGCTGCCGTATGGCGCGCTGAGCGGAGACGCGGTCCTGGCGTGCACCTACGACAAGCTGTTCACCGCAAACTCAGTTTTCGAGTCAAGATCGATTCGCCCGTCGACCATCGTCATGGACGACGTGCACGCAGGCGCGGAACGCGTTCGGAAGTTCTTCACCGTACAGGTGCCCCCCGACTTGTTCGGCACCCTGCGGGACTTGCTCCGACCTCTCTGCGAACAGTCGGACGCTGCGACCTGGGCCGGGATTGTGAAAGACGATCCAGGTTCCACGTACGAGGTACCTTACTGGGTTTGGTCGCGCGTCGCAGGAGAGGTAGCACGGCTGCTCGATCCAGGTAAAGATGCGCCGCCCTTGCTGTTTACCTGGGGCAACGTAGCCCGCTACATCGAGCTTGCGCGGTGCTGCATCTCTGGAACCGGCGCGGAGATTGCGCTCCAGATCCCGCCCGTTGAGGATGTACCTGCCTATGCGGGTGCCAAACACCGGTTGTTCATGTCCGCCAGCATCAAGGACATCTCCGGTCTGATTTCTTCACTGGGCTGCGACCCGGATGCGTACGCGAGGCTGATCGAGCCCATGGAGGACGAAGGAGCCGGCGAGCGGATGATCTTGCCGACATCACTCGTCAACCCCGAGAGCAAGAAGCAAGAGATCGCGCTAGCTTGCGCCTTGTTGGCAAAGCAGACGAACGTTGTGGTGCTCACATCCTCGGGGGCGCAGGCGAAGACTTGGACGGATGCTGGAGCTGTTCTAGCGAAGGCCAACGACGTGGACACCGCGCTTGACAGGCTTCGCACGACGAACGGCAACTACTTTGTCTTCGCGCAGCGATTCGACGGCGTCGATCTGCCTGACGAAGCATGCCGTATTCTGGTTATCGACGGGGTACCTAGCGGCGATCGGATCATTGATCACGTCGATGCTTACCGGCAAAAGGACAGCCCTGAGTACGAGGTTCGTACCGTCAATAAATTCGAACAGGCATTGGGGAGAGCAGTGCGCTCTAGCGCGGACTACGCTGCCGTTCTCCTTGTCGGCACCGACATCGCTGCCTTCATCGGAAGAAAGAATGTGGCGACGCTGTTAGAAGATAGAACCCGCCTTCAGGTCGATCTTGGGCGGGAGCTTGCAAGCAAGGCGGGGCAAGGAGCAAAGCCGATCGCGGCCATCATCTCCGAAATGGCTAGCGCGCTGCTTACCCGCAACGAAGGCTGGAAAGAGGCTCATCGAGCACGGGTCAAAGTGGTGGGCAAGCAGCCACGCGCAGCCGCACTCACCGCCTACGAAACTGCCGCGTTGGCGTTACGCGACGCGTGGAACTTGGCGAAAGCGAAAAACTTCCATGGTGCAGTTACGCGATTGCGCGAGGCCGCGAATGGCCCACTGCATCCGATCCAGAAGGCTGAGCTTCTCTATTGGGTCGCGACATATCTCCACCAATTCGATCCTGCTCAAGCGTCCGACGCGTATAGGGCCGTGTTTGGCGCAAACACCAAGTTCCCGAGGCCAGAGCAGGTAGCCGATCGCAAGTTCACACGGCTTACAGATCAAGCCGTTGCGGTTTGCCAGATGTTCAGTCCCTACGCTTCCACCAACGCCGCACTTGCCCGTCTAGATGAGGTCAAAGCGAAGCTCT
>CAIQMJ010000642.1 GCA_903872875.1 uncultured Variovorax sp. | reverse complement strand
GCGCTGAACTGCGACATTCGAATTGCTGACGAAGCTCTGCGCTTCGGAATTCCGGCAGCGCGTCTGGGTGTCGGCTATCGTTGGCCTGGCGTTAAGAAGTTGGTGGATACGGTCGGGCACGTCCATGCGCGGGAAATGCTGCTAACCGCCCGCTCCTTCGATGCACAGGATGCTTTACGAATGGGCTTTGTGAGTCGCGTGGTCCCGCAATCAAACCTCGAGGCCATCATCAGACAAGAATGTGACCAGATCGCTCGCAACGCGCCGTTGACCATCCGGGCGGCCAAGATCGCCATTGACGAAATATTGCGTGCGGGACCACAGTTGGATGCCGCGCGCTGTGAGGCCGCGACCGACGCAGCCTTCGGTAGCGAAGATTTCACAGAAGGCTGGACCGCCTTCGAGGAGAAGCGAGACCCAATCTTCATTGGGCGCTAGCTGCGATCAGACAGGAGGGGCGCAGACCCTGAATCAGGACAGGAGACACACATGCATAAGATACGACGACGGCTGATGTTCGCCTGCGGGCTTCAGGCCATGCTGGGCACTCCCATGGTGGCCCGAGCCTCAGGGTTTCCGGAGAGACCCTTGAAACTCATCATGGCCTATCCGCCCGGCGGTGGGGCGGATCAGTGGGCCAGAATCATTGCGCGTCCGTTGGAAGCCCAATTGGGTCAGCCAATCGTCTTCGACTATCGGCCAGGCGGCAGCGCGACCAGTGCAGCGGATGCAGCAGCGCGTGCTGCGAACGACGGGTATACGATCCACATGATCGACAGCACGGCGCTCGCCTATGTGCCCAATTTACGCCGCGTCTCCTACGATCCGACGAAATCTTTCACCCCACTGGGCTACGTCGGCGCTGTGCCGATGTGTATCGTGGCCACGCCTTCGATTTCGGTGCGAAGCGTGGAGGAACTTGTTGCGCTGGCGAGCAAGAAGCCCGGCCAGTTGAACTGCGCGAGCGCCGGTGTGGGCTCCCCCCACCACCTGATTGCGGAGTTCTTCAAGATACGCGCCGGTATCCGCATAGGCCATATCCCCTACAAGGGTGCCACGCAATACCTTTCCGACCTCGCGGCCGGGCAAGTACAACTGGCCGTGTCGACGATCGCGCCGGCTGTTCCCTACGTCCAATCGGGACGCCTGCGAGTCTTGGGCGTGACGACGGCTCAGCGCGTGAGCGCCATGCTGGATGTGCCAACTATCGCGGAGCAGGGTTATCCCGGCTTCGATGAAAAGCCTTGGAGTTGTTTCGTCGCGCCGACTGGCCTTCCCTCCGCGGTGCTGGAGCGTTTGCGTGCGGCATTGCAGACTGTGCTCGGGAGCGATGAAGTGGCTGCTGCACTTCGGCAGGTTGGGTTGGAGGATATCCACGGCTTGGCTGTCGAAAAGGTCTCCGGTCGCATCGCCGAAGACTTGGCCAAGTGGAAGATGGTGATCCAACAAGCAGGCATCACCCTGGAGAGTTGAATGGGAAGTCGGCCGAAGCTGATGCAGGGATGCCGGCGAGATCAGGTCGCCGCGATCGGAGCGGCCGGCGGATAGGCCGTTTCATGGGGCTGGGCGATAGGCTGGTCGTCCCTGAGTCTGGAAATGAAATCGCCGAATCCGCTTCCTCCAAGGTTGACGTGCTTCAGCATGAGCTCCTGCGCCTTCGGTTGATCGCCGGTGCAGATGGCGGCCGCAATTTCGGCGTGCTCCGCGGCAGATATCTGCATGCGTCCTGGCGACTGGAAGGCGTTGAGACGGTAAACCTGTGTGCGCCGGCGTGCCGAGCGAGCTTGCTCGGCCAGATGACGGTTGCGGGAGCCTTCATAAATGGCGTTGTGGAAGTTTGCGTTCGCCTGGGTAAATGCGAGCCAGTCGGACGTTACCGCCGCTTCGTGACACGCTTTCACTGCCTGCTGCATCGCGTCTTTCCAGGGCTCGTGCATGCGCGTCGCGCAGAACTTCGCGCAGGACCCCTCCAGTTCTGACACGAGTTCCAGCATCTCGCGCAACTCTGAGAGCGACATCCGCGCGACGAACACCCCTTGCCGCGGCACGATCTGAACGAGGCCCGCTGCGGCCAGGCGTTGCAGAGCCTCGCGGATAGGGGTGCGTGAAACGCCGAATCGATCGGCAAGCGTACGTTCGTCGAGAAAGTGCCCGGGTAAATACAGACCGCTGTCGATGTCATGTTCAAGCACTGACACGATCTTTTCGGCTCGGCTCGCCAACGCAGCGTTAGGGGAAGGCATTGCCGGATTCATGGTTACAAATTTATCAGACACGTCGCTGCCGCCCTGTATTTGGCGCCTGAAATCATCGAATTGAGGTACTGGCATAATTATACGATGCGGTGGCATACTGCAGACAAAGAGCTACGGAGACGACGCATGGAGACAAGACAAGGTAGTACCCCGGAGGTGGGCGCGCGCTCGCTGAGCTGCTTCGCGTACCGGGGCCAAGGTTTTCAGGGCAGGAGCGCACAATGAATGCGTCTGCCCAAAATAGCTTGGCCGATCCGTCCGTCTGTATTCCGGTTGCGCTGCAACTGATCGATGGGAAATGGCGCGAAAGTGCGGATGGCCGCACGATTCCCGTGGAATGCCCGGCGAATCGCCGGACCATCTTGCAGATCCCCCGCGGTAGCGACGCTGATGCGGACTCCGCCGTTCGCGCCGCGCTGACGGCCTTCGAGCGCTGGCGTCGCGTCGCACCGTTGGACCGGGGAAGGCTCCTTCAGCGCATTGCGGATGCGCTGGAAAGCCGTGCCGAAGAACTGGCTCGCATCGTCGCGCACGAGACTGGAAATGCCATCCGCACCCAGTCGCGGCCAGAAGCTTTGATGGCGGCAGCGACTTTTCGCTACTTCGGCGGCCTGGCCAGCGAACTCAAAGGCAGCACGTTGCCGTTGGGCGATGCCGTGCTCAGCTATACCCGCCGCGAGCCGCTAGGCGTGGTCGCCGCGATCGTTCCCTGGAACGCCCCAATCTCGATCGCGGCGATGAAGATTGCGCCTGCGCTGTGCGCGGGCAACACCGTCGTGCTCAAGGCGGCGGAGGATGCTCCCTTTGGTGTGCTGCTCATCGCGCAGGTTTGCAGCGAGTTTCTTCCGCCTGGCGTGCTCAATGTCATCACTGGCATCGGCGAGGAATGCGGCGCGGCACTGGTGTCGCACCCTCTAGTGAACAAGATCTCCTTTACCGGTTCAACCTCGGTCGGGAAAGGCGTGCTCGCGGCGACGGCCGACCGCGTCCTGCCTGTCTCACTGGAGTTGGGCGGAAAGAGCCCGGCGATCGTGTTCAAAGACGCCGACGAGGACTGGGCGGTCGAGGGTGTCGCCGGCTCGATGCGCTTCACACGGCAAAGCCAATCGTGCACCGCAGGCTCGCGACTTTTCGTGCACGAAAGCATCTACGATAGTTTTCTCGAAAAACTTGCGGTGCGTGCACAGCAATACGTGATCGGCGACCCGCTGTCCGAGGCCACCGACACCGGAACGCTCATCAGCGGCAAGCAATTTGAGCAGGTTCGCAGCTACATCGAGGAGGGGCTTGCGGAGCGCGACGTCAAGCTGATCCTCGGTGGCCTGCCACCGACTGAAGGGCCGCTCTCCCAAGGCTATTTCGCGCAGCCCACGATCTTCGCCAGCACGTCCAATGCATGGCGGCTGGCCCGGGAAGAAATCTTCGGACCAGTGCTGGTGGCGATCCCATGGCGCGACGAGCAGGACGTGATCCGTATGGCCAACCAGAGCCACTACGGGCTGGCCGGCTACGTGTTCTCGAAGGATGTCTCGCGTGCCATCCGCGTGGCCCACGAGATCGACTCCGGATGGATCCAGGTCAACCAAGGCAAGGGCCAGGCCTTCGGGCAGCCCTATGGGGGCTTCAAGCAAAGCGGTCTTGGCAAGGAGTGCTCCATCGAATCGCTGCTGGAGGACTTCAGCCGGCTGAAGTCCGTCACTGTGAGCCTGCATCTCTAGCAAAACAAAGCGCCGCGGACCGGCGCGGAGACAAACATGACTGAAAAACGCATAGGCTTTGTCGGCCTGGGCGCCATGGGCAGGCCCATGGTTACCCGACTTTTGGCTGCAGGCTACGAAGTCGTTGTAAGCGACATCGATGAGCAGGCCGTCCAGGAGGCCGCCAAGCTCGGAGCGATCCCGGCATCCGACGCTCGTGGCGTTGCGTCGCAAAGTGAGATCGTGCTGTGCAGCCTGCCTACGCCCGCCGTTGTGGATGCTGTGGCCCTGGGCGACCGGGGGCTGGCGCAGGGGACGACGCTCAAGGTGTACGTGGATCTCTCGACCACAGGCTCGGTGGTCGGCAAGCGCGTCGCCGCCGCACTGGGCGCCAAGGATATCACTGCGGTCGATGCACCGGTGAGCGGTGGGGTCACGGGCGCCGCCGCGGGGACGCTGGCGATCATGGCGTCCGGCGAGCATTCTGCGTTCGAACGCGTCAAGCCTGTACTGGAGGTACTTGGTAAGAACATCTTCTATTTGGGGGCTGAAGTGGGCCTGGGTCAGACGGCCAAACTCGCCAACAACCTTCTGAGCGCAACGACCCTGGCCGCAACAGCCGAGGTGCTGGCCTTCGCCATGCGTGCGGGGTTGACGCCCCAGCGGCTGCTGGAGGTCGTCAACGCCGGCTCGGGCCGCTCCTTTGCCAGCGAGGTCATCCTGCCACTGGCGCTGCGGGACGGCGCATTCAATGTGGGCTTTCGCGCCGATCTCATGCACAAGGACGTGAAGCTGTGCATGAGCGAAGCCGAAGCGCTGGGTGTGCCGCTGTGGGTCGGCAGCACCATTGCGCAGTTCTTCAGCTACGCGATGACGCAGGGGCTCTCCGGCAAAGACGTCTCCCTGATTGCCAAGATTTTCTCGGGCTGGGCCGGCGTTTCCTATGACACGGTGCGTCGTGAAGACCAAGTCAACTGACCGGCAGCAGGCTTACGGCCAGATGTGTCACCAAAAAAGGATGCAACCATGACATCGAGCGACTTGGTCACGGGAATAGGGAAAGCGGTTGTCACGGCGTTCGCGCTAGCGGCATCGGCCTTAACGCTTGGCCAGACGCCGGGCGTGACGGACAAGGAGATCGTCATCGGAACAACCATGCCGTTGACGGGGCCGGCCTCGGGCTATGCGAATGCCGGGCGCAGCGCGGCAGGCTATTTCAAGATGCTCAACGACAACGGCGGCATCAATGGGCGAAAGATCAACTTCATCATCAGGGACGATTCCTACTCTCCGCCCAAATCACTGGAGCAGACGCGCAGGCTGGTGGAGCAGGACAAGGTGGCCTTCATCGCCCTTCCAGGCGGCTCGGTGCCTGCGCTGACGGTGCGCTCCTATCTCAATGAGCGCAAGGTCCCGCAGCTCTTCGTCGCCGCCGCACTCGAGGTGTTCAACGACCCGAAGAATTTTCCGTGGACGACCGGCTCGATGCCGACCTCCTTCGTCGAGGGGCGCGAGATCGCACGCAACATCCTGAGGGTGAATCCCAAAGCTAAGATCGCGGCGCTGGTCGAAAACAGCGACAACGGCCGCGGTTACATGAAGGGCCTGTATGAGGGGTTGGGGCCGGAGATCACCAAGACCATTCGCGAAGCGAGCTTCGAGCTGTCCGATCCCTCCGTCGACAGCCAGATACTTTCGCTGCAGGCGTCGGGCGCCGATACGCTGTTCGTGGTGGCGCCGCCCAAAGCGACTGCACAGGCGATCCGCAAGGCCTACGACGCCGGATGGCGCCCGTCGCAGCTGTACATCCTGAGCTGGTCGGCTTCCGTCGAGGGCACGCTCGTGCCAGCGGGTCTGGAGCGCGCGAAAGGCGTGTACTCGGCGGTGTTCATGAAGGACCCCACGGATCCGCAATGGGCGGACGATCCTGGCGTCAAGGAATGGGTCGCCAGCATGAACAAGTACAACCCTGGCGTCTCGATGGACGCGTTGAGCCGTATCGGCTGGCTCGCCGCGGAGATGGTGAGCCAGGTCATCAGACAGTGCGGCAACGACCTCAGCCGCGAGAACGTCATGCGGCAGGCGGCCCGCATCGACATGAAGAGTCCACTTCTGCTGCCCGGGGTAGAAATCAAGACTTCACCGACCAACTTCGGGCCGATCCAGCAAACCCGTATGCAACGCTTCGACGGCGAGCGATGGGCGCTGACGGCGCCCTGAGGTGGCCGCCGGACAGCCTAGAAACACAATGAACGACATACTGCGCTTCGAGGACGTCTCGATCCGCTTTGGGGGCATCGTGGCGCTTGACAAGGTGTCCTTTAGCGTTCCGAGAAGCGCGGTGTGTGGCGTGATCGGGCCCAATGGCGCCGGGAAAACCACCTGCTTCAACTGCCTCAGCGGCATCTACCGGCCGGCTGAGGGAACCGTCGTGTTCGAAGGCGAAGACATTACGCATTGGCCCCGTCACCTGATTGCCAGGCGGGGCATGGGTCGGACTTTCCAAAATCTGGCCACCTTCCCTTCGATGACGGTTGCCCAGAATGTGCTCGTCGGTGCGCATGCGCGGCTGTCTGGGGGCTTCTTCGCTGCGGCGACGCGGCGCGCGCACGTCGCGCGCTCGGAGCGAGAAGCACAGGTCAAGGTCGCGCAGTTGCTTCACCGGCTGCGATTGAGCGATGTCGCGGAGTCAGCGGTGTCGGACTTGCCCTTTCCCGTCCAGAAGCGCGTTGAGATGGCGCGCGCGTTGGCGGGGGAGCCCACGCTCTTGCTGCTGGATGAACCGGCCGCCGGTCTCAACCACGCAGAAGTGGACGAACTTGCCTCTCAGATCCGAGAGCTCCGTGATGAGGGCTTGTCCATCCTGCTCGTCGAGCATCACATGAACTTGGTGATGCGTGTCTCCGACAAGGTGGTCGTGCTCGATTTCGGCAGGAAGATTGCCGAAGGCACGCCTGCCGATGTGCAAAACGACGCCCGGGTCATCCAAGCCTATCTGGGAACTTGAACGCATGGCCCACCTTCTCGAATTGCGTGGAGTCGACGCGTGGTACGGCCAGACCCAGGTACTGCGTGCAATGCGCCTGACCGTGGGCGAGGGCGGCATCACTGCACTCCTGGGGGCCAACGGCGCCGGCAAGACTTCGACGCTGCGGGCGATATCCAGAATCATTGTCCGATCAGAGGGCGAGATGCTGCTGGCGGGGGGATCCATCGCGCATCTGAAACCGGAGGCGATTGTGCGGGCGGGAGTTGCGCACGTCCCCGACGGGCGCGGTACCTTCGTGCAGCAGTCGGTCGAAGAGAACCTGCGGCTGGGTGCCTACACGCGATCCGCCCAAGGCGACATCGCGCAGGATTTGAAGAAGATCTACGAGATGTTTCCAAAGCTGTGGGAACGCCGCACGCAGCAGGCGGGCATGCTCTCGGGCGGGGAGCAGCAGATGCTGGCGATCGGCCGGGCTCTCATGTTGCGACCTCGGTTGATGCTGCTGGACGAGCCCTCGTTCGGCTTGGCGCCGCTGATCGTGCGCAGCATCTTCGAAACGCTGGGTACTGTCAGTCGCCGCGAGGGGGTCGGCATCCTGCTGGTCGAGCAGAACGCCAACCTGACGCTTGAAGTGGCGGACTACGCCTACCTGATCGATGCCGGCAGCGTGGTTCATGAGGGCCTGCCGGCTGACTTGCGCCGCGACGAGACGATCCGGCGCGTCTACCTTGGCCATTGAAGGCGATACGGATGAATCTTTTTCTGCATCAGTTCTTCTCCGGCCTGGCGATGGGCGGCGTCTACGCAAGCGTGGCTCTGGCTTTGGTCGTTATTTATCAGTCCACTCATGTCGTGAATTTCGCCCAGGGTGAGATGGCAATGATCTCGACCTATCTGGCTTGGCAACTGATCGCCTGGGGCGTGCCCTATTGGATTGCCTTCGTCCTGACAATTGTCGCTGCCTTCGTCTTGGGCATGGCGCTCGAACGAGCGGTGATACGACGTTTCTCCGCACAAGCGCCGCTGGCCGCTGTGATCGCGATGATCGGCCTGCTCGTCATCATCAACAGCGTGGCCGGAATGCTCTGGGGTGCTGACACGCGCAGCTTCCAGAGCCCCTTCGAAGGAACCTGGACGATCGGCTACCTCTCTTCCCATGAACTCGGTGCACTCGTGGTCACCTTGGTGGTGATGGGGGCAGTCTTCCTGTTCTTCAATCGCACGCGCGTCGGACTGGCCATGCGGGCAGCGGCCTCCAACCCGACGTCGGCCTCCCTGGTGGGTGTGAGCGTCGGTGGCATGCTGAGCCTGGGCTGGGGTCTGGCCGCGGCGCTCGGAGCGGTCGCTGGCATCATGAGTGCGCCCCTCGTCTACCTTGACCCGAACATGATGTTGGGCATCATCGTCTACGCCTTCGCGGGCGCGCTGTTGGGCGGCATCACGAACGCCTGGGGTGCGGTGGTCGGCGGCTTCCTGGTGGGCATCTTCGAGAACCTGATCGGCGCCTACCTTGTGGGGACAGACTTGAAGCTCACCGCCGTGCTGGCGTTGATCGTCGTCATCGTCACTGTCAGGCCGCAGGGGCTTTTCGGCCGCCGAGTGGCCGCGCGTGTTTGAAGGAGCAGTTCCCATGACGACCCATTTGGCACTCCGCGCAGAGGCGCCTGGAACAGCGGGCATCAGCCCGAAGCGGATTGTTGTGGGCGCTGGGTTGGTTGTTGCTTCGGCGCTTGCGCTGATCGGTCTCGCCGACGGCTACTGGCTAATGCAGGCCACGCAGATCATGCTCTATGCGGTGGCCATCCTGGGTGTGAACTTGCTGACCGGTTACAACGGCCAGGTGTCTCTTGGGCACGGAGCGTTCTTCGCCGTGGGCGGCTACGTCACGGCGATCCTCATGTCCCACTTCGGCCTGCCGTACTGGCTGGCACTGCCCATCGGGGGCGTGGTCAGCGGACTGCTCGGCGTGCTGGTCGGCATGCCCGCACTGCGGCTCGACATGTTGTATCTCGCCTTGGCCACTTTCTCACTGGCTGTTGCCGTTCCGCAGTTGCTGAAGAACCGGCTCGTGGAGGGATGGACCGGCGGCGTGGGCGGGCTGACCGTGAAGAAGCCAGCGCCCTGGAGCGCGCTCGGCCTGAACGGCGACCAGACGATCTTCGTGTTCACGCTCCTGGTGACCGCCTTCTGCTTCTTCCTGGTGTCCGGCTTGGTGCGCGGCCGCACGGGTCGCGCGATCGAGGCCATCCGCGATCACGTGTTGGCGGCCGACGCGATGGGCATCGACACGCGGCGCTGCAAGACCGCGGTCTTCGGTATGAGCGCGGCGCTCACCGGCATTGGTGGCGGTCTAGGTGCAGTGGTGACGCAGTTTGTTGCGCCCGAGAGCTACAGCTTCTTCCTTTCCATCACATTGCTGGTCGGGGCCGTGATCGGGGGATTGCGCAGCATTTATGGGGCATTCTTTGGCGCGGCCTTCGTGGTGCTCGTGCCGAACTATGCCGAAAGCATCTCGGGCACCGCGGCCTGGGCGATCTATGGGATGTTCTTGATCGGATTCATGTGTCTCATGCCGCAAGGCATGGCGGGCTTCGTGCGGCACCAGATACAGAGAATTTCCAAAGCACGTCAAGGAGGAAAGATTTGAAGCGAAATCCAAGAGACGGCGCACTTGCGCGCTTTCGCGTCCTCGATCTGAGTCAGGTGCGCGCAGGTCCTACATGTGTCAAACAACTGGCGGATTTCGGCGCGGACGTTGTCAAGGTGGAGCCGCCCGACTCGGTGGATCGTCCTGAGATGTACGTCGGACCGCGCGATGGCGGAGACATGCAGAACCTGCATCGCAACAAGCGATCGATGACGTTGGATCTCAAGTCGGAGAAGGGCCGCGAGATCCTCCTTCAACTAGTCAAGTCAGCGGACGTGGTGGTGGAGAATTTCCGGCCGGCGGTCAAGGATCGACTGCGCATCGGCTACGCTGACCTCCAGGCGGTCAATCCGCGCATCATCCTCGTGAGCATCTCCGGCTTCGGGCAGGACGGCCCCTATCGCGGCCGCCCGGGATTTGACCAGATCATTCAGGGCATGTGCGGCCTGATGAGCACCACGGGCGAGCCGGCTGGACCGCCCATGCGGGCCGGAGCGTCGGTGATCGACGTGGCCACCGGCATGTATGGCGCTCTCGGCGCACTGACGGCGCTGCTGGAGCGAGAAGCGAGCGGGCTCGGCCAGTGGGTGCAGGTGTCGCTGCTGCATTCGGGCATCGGATTGATGGATTACCAGGCGACGCGGTTTCTCGTCGACGGTGAGGTGCCGGGACGCGCCGGCAACGACCATCCGACCAGCATGCCGACCTCAGCCTATCCCACCGCCGATGGCTTCTTGAATATCGGCGTGGCGGACGGCCCGCAGTGGAAATCGTTCTGCAGGACGCTCGAGTTAGAGGCGTTGATAGAACACCCCGACTATCTGAACGAGAGACTGCGCTCGCGCAATCGCGTGGCGCTTAGCAAGATCCTGGCAGAAGCATTTTCCCGACGAACCACCGCCGAGTGGGTCAGTCTACTGACTGCGGCCGACGTGCCCAGCGGGCCGATTTACACGATGGACCAGGTGTTTGACGATCCGCAGGTGCGGCATTGCGGCATCGGCGCGGCGGTCGCGCACCCGCACCGCGGTCCGATCCGTCTTGTCAGTCAGGTTGCTGAACTATGCCGGACCCCCGCGCACATTGCGCATACGCTCGAGGAGAAGGGCGCGAGCACTGTCGATGTGCTGTCGGAGGCCGGTTACTCGGCGGAGATGATCCAGGCCTTCAAAGCTGAAGGCGTCGTGTAGGGGCATGCCCATCCCACCGACGCGTACTTGGCAGGCCGAATTGTGAGCCAGTCTATAGAGACGCCAGCCCCTAGAGGCTATACAGGCTATACGTTGGGATCGAAGCTCGGTGTGCCTTCGGGCGGCCCGGCACAGATCGCGCGCAAGCTCGTTCTGGACGCGATCCATGCTGCCGTCGGGGCGAAGGTAGTCCTCCTGCGCGCGCCGGCCGGTTTCGGCAAGACGATGGCCATGCGCCAGCATCACCAGGCGTTGGTGGAGGCTGGCGTGGATACCGCGTGGCTTACGCTGGACCGCTCCGACAACGACGTACCGCGCTTCCTCTTCGCGCTGGAAGCCGCGGTGAACACCCTGTTCCAAGACGATGGAGGTGGAGGCGCTCGTCTGCCCGGCAGCCGACATGGGGCGGCAGAGACAGCTCTCGGACTGATTGCGCGGATCGCGGCCGCGACCGGTCCATTCGGACTGTTCCTCGACGACCTTGAAAACATCCACGAGCCGGCCGTGCTGGCACTGCTGCGTGAACTCATCGACCACCTGCCCGCAGGCGGTCGACTGATCCTCGGCTCCAGAAATCTGCCTAACCTGCATCTTGGACGGCTGCGTGTGCGCGCACAATTTCTGGAAATTGATGCAGGTCATCTGCGCTTTACGTTGGAGGAGACGACCGACTTCATCGGCGGCAGGCGAGGCATCGCGCTGAGCCGTGGAGACATGCTCCGTCTGCACGCGAAGTCCGAGGGCTGGATCGCTGCTCTCTGGCTTGCCTCCATGGCACTGGAACGTACCGAAGCGCGCGGCAGCTTTATCGAGCGGTTCTCCGGAACGGACCAGTCGATATCCGACTATCTCGCCGAGGAGGTGCTTGCCAGGCAGAAGCCTGAGGTTCGCGAGTTCCTCCTGCGCACCAGCATTCTCAGGCAGTTCGACGCAAGCCTTTGCCGCCTGCTCGTGCCTGAGCTCGACAGTAGCCGCATTCTGGACGAAATGGCACGCACCGACCTGCTGCTGATTCCTCTGGGAGGGGTGCCAGGAACCTTTCGCTACCACAGTCTTTTTTCCCATTTCCTCCAGGCGCAGCTGGCGCGCGAGTCGCCTGAGAAGCCGCGCCAGTTGCATGCCAACGCGGCCCGCTTCTACGAGGAGCTCGGCCGTCCCGTGCCCGCCGTCGACCATGCCCTTGCTGGAGA
Organism: uncultured Variovorax sp.; assembly: GCA_903872875.1. Classification (GTDB taxonomy): domain Bacteria; phylum Pseudomonadota; class Gammaproteobacteria; order Burkholderiales; family Burkholderiaceae_C; genus Variovorax. Next base: position 5,162 of record CAIQMJ010000642.1, on the reverse strand, counting down.
GGATTGGAACCACGCGCTGGAGTTGGTCGAGCGCCATGTCGTTTCTCTGTTGTCGCAGGGGAGGATGCAGTTGCTCACGCGCTGGTTCGCTGCGCTGCCCGAAAGCGCCGTCACCGCGCACCCGACGCTCCAGGTTGCTCACATGTGGGCAACCTGCTTCAGTCGAGGCCCGTGGGAGGCGATGGAGATGTTGACCAACAGCGGACTGGATAGCAGTTCTGACGGGGCTGTCACTGCGCATGTGCGAGCCCTGCGACCCACAGCGCTGGCCATGATGGATCGCTACGAGGAAGCCTATGTGGAGGGGAAGGCCGGCTTGGCTGCACTGCCCACCGAGACGGCCTTCGCGGACAACGTGCTGGTCAACACAATGGCCACCATTGTCACGGTGGTGGGCGATGAACTCGAGGCGAGGGAGTTGATCGAAAAGGCCCGGCGCGGCCAAGGCGCGAGTGCCAGCGCATTCAACCGCATGTACAGCGATGCGGACGACGGCATTCTGGATCTGCGGGAGGGGCGCTTGCGCCAGGCGGCCGCCCGATTCCGCATCGCCGTCTCCGCCACCCACGACGGAAGAGACGGTCACACGCGCGGCAATGCCTTCGCTGGCGTGCCGTACGCCGCGGCGGTCTACGAGGCCGGCGATCTGGAGCGCGCGGGCCACCTGATGCAGGTGTACCTGCCACTGGTGCGCGACATCGCGCTGCCCGACCACGTGATACTCGGCTATGTCGTCATGTCACGAATAGCCTTTTTCCAGGGCGACGTGGATCAGGCGCTTGAATTGCTGTCCGAATTCGAGCACCTGGGGCACCGGCGCAAGCTGCCGCGGGTGGTGTCGAGCGCCAAGCTGGAGCGCGCGCGCGTCTTGCTTTTGCAGGGCCATCAGCGCGCAGCGCGTGAAGAGATGGATCGCGCCGACGATCCCGCGGTATGGGAGCGCGTGCGCCGCCTGAGGTATCTGGGCAACGAGCTGGACTGCATGGATTTCGCGCGTATGCGCTGGGATATTCATGCCGGCAAGGCACGTGCGGCACTGGTGCGCATTCAACATGCACGCACCGCGGCACAGCGCAGCGCGAGATTGCTGAGGATCATGAAGTTGCAACTCCTGGAGGCGCTGGCGCTGCATCGGCTCGGGGAGAATGAGGCGGCCTGCAGCACGATGGTCGAGTTGCTTCAGCGCACCTGCCCAGAGGGTTTTGTGCGTCTGGTGCTCGACGAGGGCGAGGCAGCGGCACCCCTGCTCCGTGATGCCGACGCGCGGCTGCGGGAAGACGGTCACGGCGATCCCATACTCTGTGCCTACGTCACCGGGCTCGTCGGTGCCTTCGGGCCTGCCGTGGTAGGTGCGTCCGTGGACGCCGCGACGCAGCTCGCGGTGCCCTTGACGCGCAAGGAAATACGCCTGCTCCAACTGCTGGCGGACGGCTATTCCAACGGCGCGATGGCGGAGAAGCTGTTCGTCTCCTACAGCACAGTGCGCACCCATTTGCGCAACATCAACGCCAAGTTGGACGCGCGCAGCCGCACGCAGGCGATTGCTGCCGCGAGAAAGCTGGGCCTGATCCGCTGAGGCGGCTCGCCGGCCCATCCGGCACCGTGTGGGGACGTTGGCCCCAAAAAATCATCGATTTGGCGTACTGCCCCGCAGTCGCTGCAGCTCTATCGTCGCGTGCACGCTTTACGGATTGCGGATGCGAGCCCCTCACAACAAGACGAGACAAAGCAGTGAACCAATTTTTCCAGATCGGTCTTTCGGGGCTGACCACAGGAGCCATCTACGCGTTGATCGCGCTGGGCTTCACCATCGTCTTCAATGCCACGCGGGTGACCAACTTCGCGAATGGGGAGTTCGTGATGATGGGAGGACTGGTCTCGGCCTGGCTGGTCAACTCCTTTGGCTGGCATCCGCTGCCCGCCGTGCTGGCCGCTGTCCTCGTGGTTGCGCTGCTGGCCGTTCTGTTGGTGCGATTGGGCATCGAGCAGGCGAGGCGCAAGACGGTGCTGTCATTCGCCATGATCACAATCGGTTTCAGTATTGCCTACCGCGGACTCATGCAGGTCACCGTGGGGCGAGACGTCATCTTCGTCGCGCCCTTCGGGCTTTTCCCTGACCTACGGGCTTTCGGGCTGCGCCTGAATTCGCAGGCGATCTGGGTGCTTCTCACACTCGTTGTGCTCAGCGGCCTGCTGACCCATCTGTTTCTGAAGACCCGTATCGGCAAGGCAATGCGCGCCGCCAGCCAGAGCCCGCGTGGAGCGGCGCTGTGCGGAATCGATCCGCAGCGGATGTCGATGCTGGCCTTCGCACTCGCCGGCGTGGCCGGCGCCTTGGCCGGCGCTCTGATCGCACCCATCGGTGCGGCGTTCTACGAGTACGGGTTGACCTTCGGATTGAAAGGCTTCGCCGCGGCGATTCTGGGCGGCTTCGGCAGTCCCGTGGGCGCGGTACTTGGCGGTGTGCTTCTGGGGCTGGTGGAAGCCTTCGCGGCGGGCTACCTTGATTCGGGCTACAAGGATGCGATCGCTCTGGCGATTCTCCTGGGCCTGCTGCTCCTGTGGCCCACCGGTTTGCTGGGTCGTGTCGACGCCAGGAGGGTCTGAGCATGAAGTCCAAGCTTGCAGGTGACTTCCGACGCGACATGGCAGGCGTCGCCGTCCTGGCGCTTCTGGTGCTGGCCATGGGATTGTGGAGCGGGCGTTCTTTCTATATGTCGCTGCTGACGTATGCGGCCATCTACGCCATCGCGGCCGTGGGTCTGCAGATCCTGTTCGGATTCGCCGGACAGATTTCCCTGTCGCAGGCCGCGTTCTTCGGAGTAGGCGCCTACGCTTGCGCCCTGCTGGCGGGGCGGCTGCCGCATCTTGCCGCCCTCGGCGCGTCCGCGCTGATTGCCGGCGGCTTCGGCTGGTTCGTGTCGCGGCCTCTGCTCAAGCTGACAACCAACTACCTTGCCATGGGGACGTTGGCGTTCGGCCTTATCTGCTTCATCGTCTTTGCCCAGGTTCGACCACTGACGGGCGGGCTCGATCCCGGAATCCTGAGCATGCCGACGCTGACTGTATTCGGTATGGCGATCGACAGTGCGCCTCGCATGCTCTGGCTCGTCGGCGCCACGCTGTGTGCCGTCATGCTGACGACCCTCGGGCTTGCGCACAGCCGCATCGGCCGCGCCTTGAGGGCACTGAACAGTTCGGAAGTCGCAGCTGCCGGGCTGGGCGTCGACGTGGTGCGCTACAAGGTGGCGGCCTTTACGCTTTCCGCCATCCTCGCGGGGCTGGCCGGCGCGCTGTTCGCGTTCGCACAGGGAGCGTTCAATGCGTCCAGCTTCGGGGTCGGCCTGTCGATCGAACTTTTGGTGATGGTGGTCGTCGGTTCTCTGCTGACGTTGTGGGGAGCGTTGTTCGGGGCGCTGTTCGTCACGCTTCTTCCTGCGCTCCTCGAGCATTTCGAGCTGTATAGGCTCCTTGTGTACGGCGTCATGCTGACAGTGGTGATGGTCTACATGCCCGAGGGACTGGGCCGCGCGCTCATGAATGCGCTGCGCAGTGGCTGGAAACAGGTGGTCCGCAAATGACGCTCCATGTCGAAGGACTGAGCAAGCGATTCGGCGGCTTGCTTGCTGTGGACGGCGTGGGCTTCTGCGCAGCACCAGCGCAGGTGACGAGCGTCATCGGTCCGAACGGGGCCGGGAAGACCACTCTGCTCAACATGATCAGCGGCGTCAGCACCTGCGACGCCGGCCGCCTTGTCTTGTTCGACGATGAACTGGGCGGCGGCGCACCCTTGGCCATGGCCAGGCACGGTCTTGCACGGACCTACCAAACGCCTCAGCTCTTCGTCGGGATGAGCGTACTGGACACCGTCATGGTTGGTGCTCATCTGGCAGGGCGCTGTGACTTTCTGTCCGCGCTGTTCAACTTTCGTGGCGTGCGGCGCGAAGAGCGGCGGTTGGAGGCGCTGGCACGCGAAGCGCTGGCGCGGGTCGACTTGCCGGAGGACCTGTACGACCGGCCTGCCGACGAGCTTGCCTACGGCCTGCAGCGCCGCGTCGAGATCGCGCGTGCCTTGGCGATGAAGCCACGCGCCCTGCTGCTGGACGAGCCCGCTGCGGGCCTCAACACGCAGGAGACCCGCGCGCTCTCCACGCTGATCCGCGAACTGGCCGGGACGGGCCTCCTCGTCGTGCTGGTGGAGCATGACATGGAAATGGTCATGGGCATTTCAGACCACGTGGTCGTGATGAATTTCGGGCGAAAGATCGCGCAGGGCACGCCACAGGAAATGCAGGATGACCCCGCCGTGATCGAAGCCTATCTGGGCACCGAGGCTTTGCAGGACGTGCAAGCCGACCAGGACCAACGTTGTGAGGATGCCGATGCTCGAGTTGCGTAATCTCGTTGTCCACTACGGCGCGGTCCATGCGCTGCGGGATCTCAGCCTGACGGTGCAAGCGGGCGAGATCGTCTGCCTCATTGGCGCCAACGGCGCGGGGAAGTCGACCACATTGAATGCCATTTCCGGTGTGATACGCAGCAGCGCGGGCGAAATCCGCCTGGACGGGGAGTGCGCAAACCGCCGGCGGGCCAGCGACATCGTCCGGTGTGGTGTCGTGCAAGTGCCCGAGGGGCGGCTCGTGTTCCCTGATCTGAGTGTGCTGGAGAACCTCGAGATGGGGGCCTACACGCGCCCTGCGCATGAAACCGCAGCGTCGATGTCCGTCGTCCTGGACTTGTTCCCGCGGCTCGCCGAACGCCGGGGCCAGTTGGCCGGCCTGATGTCCGGTGGCGAGCAGCAGATGCTGGCCATCGGGCGGGCGCTCATGGCCAAGCCCCGGTTGCTTCTACTGGACGAACCTTCCATGGGACTGGCGCCGCTCATCATTGCGGAGATCTTCAAGATGCTGCGGCGACTGCGCGATCAACTGGGCCTGACGATTCTTCTTGTCGAGCAGAACGCCGCCGCAGCGCTTGCGCTGTCCGACCGCGCCTATGTGCTCGCCAACGGTCGGATCGTCGCCAGCGGCGCGGCGCGCGAACTCCAGAAGTCGGGTGCGGCGCGAGATGCCTTCCTCGGGCACAGCGACGCGAGCCCGCCGCAGAGGCTCACTCTTCACGTAGCCGAGGGCGGCAATAGTGACCCCGATCACAACCAAAGG
>CAIQMJ010000641.1 GCA_903872875.1 uncultured Variovorax sp. | reverse complement strand
TCCGCCAGCACCAGCGGCGCGGTGCCGACCAGCGTGATCGGCTGCAGGTCCGACACCGGGTCGTAAGGCAGCTTGCTGTTGAGCAGCTTCGCGATGGTCATGTTGCCGTTGATCATCACGCTGATCGTGTGGTTGTCGGTTGCGTGCGCCACGATCTCACCGGCGATGTTGCCGCCCGCGCCAACTCGGTTGTCCACGATCACTGGCTGGCCGAGCGCCTTCGATAGCGGCTCGGCGATCAGCCGCGCGGTCAGGTCGGGTGTCGATCCGCCCGGGAAACCGACCACGATGCGCAGCGGCCGGTTGGGCCAGCCGTCCAGCGGCGAGGCGGCGAACGCCGGGCCAGCGAGCAGCGCGCTCGCGGCAAGCGCGGTGAAGGAGCGGCGGGAAATACGGCCGAGTGAGCGAGCGGGCATTGGATTTGTCTCTTGGAGTGGATGAGGCGGGAGCGAGCGCACGAGTATAAAAAAGCCCGGCATTGCCGGGCTTCTTCATGGTGGCGGCCGTTGCACGGCGCGTATCGGATCAGGCGTATTCGGCCAGCGCCTTCTTCATCTTCTTCATGGCAGCCACCTCGATCTGGCGGATGCGTTCGGCACTCACGCCGTAATCGGCCGCCAGTTCGTGCAGCGTCATGCCGCCCGAACCGTCGTCGTTGACCTTCAACCAGCGCTCTTCGACGATGCGGCGGCTGCGTGCGTCCAGCGCTTCGAGTGCAGTCGAGATACCGTCGCTCGACAGCCGGTCGCGCTGGCGCGATTCGAGCTGTGCCGTCGGTTCCTGCGTGACGTCGGCCAGGTAGGCGATCGGGCCGAAGGCCTCATCGCCATCGTCGGAGGGCGACGGATCCAGCAGCACGTCGCCACCGGACAGGCGCATTTCCATTTCGAGCACTTCCTCGCGCTTGACGTTGAGCTTCTCGGCCATCTGCGTGACCTGACTGGCGGTCAGCGTGCCGCGGTGCGTGTCGCCATCGGCGGCTGCATCGTCGGCCTTGAAACCCTGTTTCATCGAGCGCAGGTTGAAGAACAGCTTGCGCTGCGCCTTGGTCGTCGCGACCTTGACCATGCGCCAGTTCTTCAGGATGTATTCGTGGATCTCGGCCTTGATCCAGTGCATCGCGTAGCTCACGAGCCGCACGCCCTGATCGGGGTCGAAGCGCTTCACGGCCTTCATCAGGCCGACGTTGCCTTCCTGGATCAGGTCGCCGTGCGGCAACCCGTAGCCGAGGTATTGGCGGGAAATCGAGACCACCAGCCGCAGGTGCGACAGCACCAGCGCGCCAGCGGCTTCGAGGTCGTTGTGATCGCGCAGCTTGCGCGCAAAACCCTGCTCTTCTTCGAGCGTCAGCATGGGCAGCCGGTTGGCTGCGGAGATGTAGGCGTCCAAATTGCCGAGCGGCGGCACCATCGACCAAGGGTTGGCGACCGCAAGCTGGTTCACAGAGGCTCCAGACAAGTTTGTCATTGGGGAAACTCCTTCGTTGGCGTTCATGTTAGCACTCGGTTAGAGGGAGTGCTAAGCTCAGGGTTCCCCCTTATTTCAATCGCGCCGATAGCTTTTTCATGTCGGCCGGGTTCCCCGGCCGGGCGCTGCTTCGTCCGGCTGCCGCTTTCCAGGCAGATGGCGCTGGCCCGGCGTTTTTCAATCCAGTTCCACCAAATACCATGCGCGCTGTCGTCCTCGAATCCTTTGGCAATCCCTCTGAGGTGCTCACGCTGGCGCAGCGCCCGCAACCCGAACCCGCGGCCGGCGAGGTGCGGGTGCGGATGCGGATGTCGCCGATCCACAACCACGATCTGGCCATCGTGCGCGGCGTGTACGGCTACAAGCCGCCACTGCCCGCGACGCCCGGCACCGAAGCGGTCGGCGTGGTCGACGCACTGGGCGAGGGCGTGTCGCAGTTCAAGACCGGCCAGCGTGTGATGCTGGCTGGCGCGAGCAGCGCATGGGCCGAGTATTTCCTGGCGCCGGCCGCCAAGCTGATCCCCGTGCCCGACGCGCTGCCGGACACCGTCGCCTGCCAGTTGATCGCGATGCCGCTGTCGGCGGCGATGTTGCTGGAAGACCTCCAGCTGAAGTCCGGCGAATGGATGGTCCAGAACACCGCCAACGGCGCGGTCGGCAAGACCGTTGCGATGCTGGCGCAGGCGCGCGGCGTGAATGTCGTGAATCTCGTTCGCCGCGACGCCGGCATCGTGGAATTGGCCGCGCTGGGCATCGGCAACGCCGTGTCGACCGAGCAGCCAGGCTGGGAGGCGCGCGTGAAGGACATCGTCAATGGCGCGCCGATCGTGCGCGCGGTCGATTCGATCGGCGGCGAGGCCGCCGATCAGATCATGGGCCTGGCTGCGGAGGGCGCGACCCTGGTCTCGTTCGGCGCGATGTCCGGCCAGCCGCTGCAACTGAGCGCGGCCAACCTGCTGTTCAAGCAGGCCACGGTCCGGGGCTTCTGGGGCGCCAAGCGGATGGAGTCGACGCCGCGCGAGGAGATCGGACGACTGATCGGCGAACTGATGCGCCTCGCTGGCACCGGCGAACTGCGGCTGCCGGTGGAGGCGGCCTTCGACATCGCCGATGCGGCGCGGGCCGCTGCCGCGAGCGCCGTGCCGGGCCGTGCTGGCAAGGTCGTGTTGACGGCCTGACCGGCCGCCGGAAAAGCGAAAAGGACGGTCTTCTGTGTTGGCGGGCCTGCCCCGGCCCGCTGCCTCAGCCCAGCAGCGCCTGCGCGAACTCGCGCGCGTTGAAGGTCTCGAGATCCTCCAGCTTCTCGCCCACGCCGATGAAGTAGACCGGGATCGGCCGTTCGCGCGCAATGGCGCACAGCACGCCGCCCTTGGCCGTGCCATCGAGCTTGGTCACGATCAGGCCGGTCAGGCCCAGCGTGTCGTCGAAGGCGCGCACCTGCGCCAGCGCGTTCTGGCCGGTGTTGCCGTCGATCACCAGCAGCACCTCGTGCGGCGCGGTCGCGTCGGCCTTGGAAACGACGCGCTTGATCTTCTTGAGCTCGTCCATCAGGTGCAGCTGCGTCGGCAGCCGGCCGGCGGTGTCGACCAGCACCACGTCCTTGCCGCGTGCCTTTCCGGCGTTGACCGCGTCGAAGCTCACGGCCGACGGATCGCCCCCCTCGTTGCTCACGATCTCGACCGTGTTGCGGTCGGCCCAGACCAGCAACTGCTCGCGTGCAGCGGCGCGGAAGGTGTCGGCCGCTGCCAGCAGCACCGAAGCGCCTTCGTTCGCCAGATGCTTGGTCAGCTTGCCGATCGAGGTGGTCTTGCCGGCGCCGTTGACGCCCGCGACCATGATCACCGTCGGTGTGTATTCGCCGATGACCAGCGGCTTCTCCAGGGGCTTCAGCAGGTCGGCGATGGCGTCGGCCAGCAGTACGCGCACCTGCTGCGCATTCGTCGCCATCTGGCTCTTGACGCGGCGACGCAGATCCTCGAGCAGGAACTCGGTCGCCTTCACGCCGGTGTCGGCCATCAGCAGCGCGGCCTCGAGCTCCTCGTAGAGCGCGTCGTCGATCTGTGCGTTGACGAAGACCGCCTGGATGCCGGTGCCGGTCTTGCGCAGGCCGGTCTTCAGCTTGTCGAGCCAGCTGCGGCGTTCGGGTTCGGCGGGTGGCGGTGGTGCGGCCGGGCGCAATGCGACGGTCGCCGGGGCGGTCGCGGACGGCGTGGCGGGGACGGATACCGGTCTCGGCGTCGCCAACGAAGCCGCTGTCGGTGCCGGTGCCGGTGCGATGACAGGTGCCGCGGCGGGCGCTGGAGCTGCCGTTGGCGCCGTGTAGGGCGCGGGTGCGGGAACCGCGGGCACCGGGACGACGGGCGTAGGCGCAGGCGCAGGTTGGGGCACTGCCGGCTTGCCGCCGAACCAGCTCGACGGCGAGAACACCGACTTGGCTGGCGCCGTCGTTTCCTCTGCCGGCGCAGCCGTCTCTGGCGCAGGCACGGGGTTCGCAGGGCTGTCGGACGGCGGTTTTTTCTTGAAGAAACTGAACATTGGGCGCTTTTTACAATCGGACCCATTCTATGAAACACCCCCTGCCACGCCGTGCGGCGTCCGGCGCGGTGGTGGCCCTGGCGCTCATCGCGTCCGGGTCGCTGCCCGCATTTGCCCAGAATCCTCCTCCAGTTCCTGCAGTTGCATCCGCCTTCTCCGGCGCGGCGCGGGCCGAGCAGTTCACGCTGGCCAACGGCCTCACGGTGATCGTCCAGCCCGACCGGCGCTCGCCTACCGTCGTGCAGATGCTCTGGGTGCGCGTCGGTTCGATGGACGAGGTCGACGGCACCTCCGGCGTCGCCCATGCGCTCGAGCACATGATGTTCAAGGGCAGCAAGACCGTGAAGCCCGGCGAGTTCTCGCGTCGCGTGGCGGCGCTCGGCGGCCAGGAAAACGCATTCACCACGCGCGACTACACCGGCTACTACCAGCAGTTGCCGGCCAACCGGCTCGAGGCGGCGATGCAGCTCGAATCCGACCGCTTCGCCAACAACCAGTGGCCCGACGACGAATTCAAGCGCGAGATCGAGGTCGTCAAGGAAGAACGCCGCATGCGCACCGAAGACCAGCCGCGCTCGCTGCTCGGCGAGCAGCAGAACGCTGCGGTGTACATCGCGTCGCCCTACCACCGGCCGGTGGTAGGCTGGATGAGCGACCTGGACGCGATGACGCCCGACGACGTGCGCGATTTCCACAGTCGCTGGTATGTGCCCGCCAACGCAGCGCTGGTGGTGGCCGGCGACATCGATGTCGCGCAGGTGCGCGCGCTGGCCGAGAAGTACTACGGCGCCATCCCGGCGCGGACGCTGCCCGACCGCAAGCCGCGAACCGAGCCCGAACAACGCGGCATCCGGCGCATCGAGTACAAGGCGCCGGCCGAGCAGGCCTACGTGTCGCTGGCCTTCCGCATGCCCAAGCTCGAACCTGCCGAATTGATCGCGCCACCGTGCACGCCGCCGGCCGGCGGCCGCTGCGAGCCGACAGCCACCGACGACGCGCTGGCGCTGGTCGTGCTCTCGGCATTGCTCGACGGCTACACCGGCGCGCGGCTCGAGCGTGCGCTCATCCAGGGCCCTGACCGGGTGGCAGACTCCGCTGGCTCCTACGCCGGCTTCATCGGCCGCGGCCCGCAGATCTTCGTGCTCGACGGCGTGCCCGCTAAGGGCAAGACGCCGGAGGCCGTCGAGGCCGCGCTGCGCGCGCAGATCGCGCGGGTCGCCAGCGAGGGCGTCGGCGAGGCCGAACTCGCCCGCGTCAAGACGCAATGGGTCGCGAGCGAAACCTACAAGCGCGACTCGGTGATGGCGCAGGCGCGCGAACTGGGCAGCAACTGGGTGCGCGAACTGCCGCTGGACGCGAGCGAGCGCATGGTCGCGCGCCTGCAGGCGGTGACCGGGGCGCAGGTGCAGGCCGTGGCCGCCAGGTACTTCGGCGACGACCAGCTCACCGTCGCGATCCTGCGGCCGCTGCCGCCCGACAAGACCCGCCGGCCCCGCGGCTTTGCCACGCAGGGAGAACTGCGTTGAAGGATCACCTGACGATGACGAAATTCCAGCAACGCGCCGCAGCGGCCGCCCTGGCCTGCGCCGGCCTGCTGTGCGGCCTGAACGCCCAAGCCGCGATTCCGATCCAGCACTGGACGCTGCCCAACGGCGCGAAGGTCTACCTTGCCGCCACCGACGCGCTGCCGATCATCGACGCGCAGGTCGATTTCGACGCCGGCAGCCGGCGCGATCCGCCGGCACAGGCCGGCCTCGCCAGCGTGAGTGCGGGCATGGTCGAGAAGGGCGTGCGCGCGAACGGCGCCGATCCGGCGCTCGATGAGAACGCGCTCGGCGAAGCCTGGGCCGACCTGGGCGCGAGCTTCGACGCCGGCGCGGGCTCGGAGCGCACCAGCTTCACGCTGCGCACGCTGTCCGATCCGGCGCTCCTCGACAAGGCCGTCGCATTGGCCGCCCGCGAGATCGGCGAACCGGCCTTCCCCGACGACATCTGGCAGCGCGAGCGCGAGCAGATCAACGCGGCCATCCGCGAGGCCGACACCAAGCCCGCGACCGCAGCCGGCAAGGCTTTTGCGCAGGCCGTCTACGGCGCGCATCCCTACGGGCAGGAGACGACCGAAGCGACGCTCGCACGGATCGATGTCGCCGCGATGCGGCAGCGCTATGCGCAGCTGATCCAGCCCTGCCGCGCCAAGATCAGCATCGTCGGCGCCGTGACGCGCGCGCAGGCCGACGCCATCGCCACGCGACTGCTGTCGCGCCTGCCGGTGCCCGCAGGCGGCTGCGCGCCGCTGCCGCCGGTGGCCGAGATCGCACCGCTCGCGGCCCCGAAGGAAGAGCGCATTCCCTTTGCATCGGCGCAGGCGCACGTGTTGATCGGCGAGCCTGGCTACAAGCGCAGCGATCCGGAGCATTTCGCGCTCACGCTGGGCAACTACGTACTGGGCGGCGGCGGCTTCGTGTCGCGGCTGACCGAAGAGGTGCGCGAGAAGCGCGGGCTCGCCTACAGCGTCTACAGCGGCTTCTCGCCGGGCCTGCACGCAGGCGCATTCCGCGTGGCCTTCCAGACGCGGCCCGACCAGGCCGACGAGGCGGTGCGCGTGTCGCGCGAGGTGCTGCGCAAGTTCGTCGCCGACGGGCCGACCGAGGCCGAACTCCAGGCCGCCAAGGACAACCTGATCGGCGGCTATCCGCTCCTGCTCGACAGCAACCGCAAGCTGCTCGGCAACGTTGCCAACATCGCCTGGAACGACCTGCCGCTGGACTACCTCGACACCTGGATCGCGCGCATGAACGCGGTCACGGTGGCGCAGGTCAAGGCCGCTTTTGCGCACAAGCTGCAACCCGAGCGCATGGTGACGGTGGTGGTCGGCGCGAAGCCCTGATGTCCTGAAATACTTCGGCCGCGGCGCCGCATGGGCCGCCCGATGCCGAAGCGCCACAGCCGTTCGCTGCAGCGGGGGCGTGGGTCGGCGCTTCGCAGGTAAGCTCGCTTCATGCCTCAGACCCGACCCGCTGCCAAGAAGGCCGCGCAAAAACCTGCTCTCAAGACGCCGGCCCGCGTCGACCGCCGGCCACACGAAGTCCGCATCATCGGCGGCGAATGGAAGCGCACCCGGCTCGCCGTCGCCGACAAGCCCGGGCTGCGCCCGACGCCCGATCGCGTGCGCGAGACGCTGTTCAACTGGCTGGCGAGCCTGGCCGGTGCGGGTGGCGGCGAACTGCCCGGCTGGCATTGCATCGATGCCTTCGCCGGTACCGGCGCCCTCGGGTTCGAGGCCGCCTCGCGCGGCGCGGCGTCGGTCCTGCTCTGCGAGCAGGACGCGGCGTTGGTCGCGCAGTTGCAATCCATCAAGACCAAACTCAAGGCCGACGCCGTGCGCATCGAGCGCGGCAACGGTGTCACCGCGCTCGAGCGTGCCGTGGCCGGCAGCCTGCAGGCCGTGTTCCTGGACCCGCCCTTCGAGAATGCCGCGCTCTATGCGCCGGCCCTGCGGGCCGCGGCGCGCGCCCTGCACGCGGATGGCGCGATCTATCTCGAAGCACCGCAGCGCTGGAGCGACGACGAACTGGCCGCACTGGGCCTCGAGGTCTTTCGCTATCTGAAAGCCGGCGCGGTCCATGCGCACTTGTTGCGGCATCGCAGCAATGCGCCTGCATAATTCGCCGCATTGCGGCCGCCCCGGCAGCACGAACAAGGGAACACGATGTCCAGCGTGATCGCGGTATACCCAGGCACTTTCGACCCCATGACGCTGGGCCACGAAGACGTGGTGCGGCGTGCCACCCAGCTGTTTTCCAGTGTGATCGTCGCCGTCGCGGCGGGTCACCACAAGAAGGCGCTGTTCTCGCTGCAGGAACGCATCGAGATGGCGCGTGTCGTCGCCGAGCCCTTCAAGGACCAGGTGCGCGTCGAGAGCTTTTCGGGGCTGCTGCGCGACTTCGTCGTGTCCCGCGGCGGCAAGGCCATGGTGCGCGGCCTGCGCGCCGTGACCGACTTCGACTATGAGTTCCAGCTCGCCGGCATGAACCGCTCGCTGATGCCCGACGTCGAGACGGTGTTCCTCACGCCGAGCGACAAATACCAGTTCATCTCCAGCACCTTCGTGCGCGAGATCGCAATGCTGGGCGGCGAGGTCGACAAGTTCGTGTCGCCGTTCGTGCAGGAGAAGCTGGCTGCCAAGGTGCGCAGCCTCGGCCGGGAATGATGCCCGCCGTCCGCCGCGCACGATGAGCGCTCCCCGCCTGCACGCCCTGGGCGATGCCGCCCTGCTGTGCGAACTCCCTGCGCCGGCCACGCTGGCGCAGCAGCAGCAGATCTGGGCGCTCGCCGCCGAAGCCCGCAACTGGCCCGCCGTGCAGGAAGTGCTGCCCGGCATGAACAACCTCACGCTGATGTTCGACCCGGCGATCGCCGAGCAGACCGAGCTCGAGATGCAGGTGCTCACGGCCTGGCCGCAACTGGAGGCCGCGCAGATCCAGGGCCGCGAGATCGTGATCCCGGTGGCCTATGGCGGCGAACACGGCCCTGACCTGGCGGATGTCGCCGCGCACACCGGCCTGACGCCGGCCGAGGTGGTGAGCCGCCACAGCGGCGGAAGCTATACGGTCTATCTGCTCGGTTTCCTGCCGGGCTTTGCCTTCATGGGTGGTTTGCCACCCGAACTCGCGACGCCGCGCCGTGCCGAACCGCGCCTGGCCGTGCCGGCGCGCTCGGTCGGCATCGGCGGCGCGCAGACCGGCATCTATCCGCTCGTCTCGCCCGGTGGCTGGCAGCTGATCGGCCGGACCTCGATCGAACTGTTCGACCCGAGCGCCGCGGAGCCCACGCTGCTGCGGCCCGGCGACCGCGTGCGCTTCGTCGCGGAAAGCATGGCGCTGTGATCGTCGTCGTCAAACCCGGCATGCTCGCGTCCGTGCAGGACCTCGGCCGCCATGGCCACCGCGAACGCGGCATCTGCCCTGGCGGCGCGCTCGACGTGCTGGCACTCACGCTGGCCAACCGGCTGGTCGGCAAC
>CAIQMJ010000640.1 GCA_903872875.1 uncultured Variovorax sp. | reverse complement strand
TTCAAGCAGAAGACGGCATACGAGATTTCTGAATGTGACTGGAGTTCAGACGTGTGCTCTTCCGATCTACGCCCAGCACGGCGCGGCCGACGGAACCCGGCTTGCGCAGCCAGTCTTCCGGCCGGATCACCGTCATGCCGTTGAGCTCGGTGCACGAGTAGTACTCGTACAGCACCGGCCCCCACCAGTCGATCATCTGGCGCTTCACCTCGACCGGGCAGGGCGCGGCCGCATGGATGGCGACCTGCATGCTGCTGATGTCGTAGCGCGCGCGCACCGCCGGGTCCAGCTTGAGCATGCGCACGAACATCGTCGGCACCCACTGGCTGACGGTCGCCTTGTAGCGGTCGATGTGGGCGAGCGCCGTCTCGGCATCGAACCTGTCCATCACGACCGCAGTGCCGCCGAGCGCCTGGACCGACGCGCAGGTACGCAGCGGCGCCGCGTGGTACAGCGGCGCGGGCGACAGATAGACCGTGTCCTTCGAGCAGCCGAAGTTGCCGCTGAACATCGCGACCATCGTGTCGCCCGGCTCGGAGACCTCGCGGTCCGGCAGCGGTGGCCGAACGCCCTTGGGCCGGCCGGTGGTGCCGGACGAATAGAGCATGTCGCCGCCGCGCGGCTCATGGGCCGGCCGCCCGGCGGACGACGACGCGATCAGCGCCTCCATCGACTCGAAGCCCGGAACGTCCGCGGCAAACGCCACGCGGCAGCGCAGCGTCTCGGGCAGTTCCAGCGTGCAGTTCGCGCCGAGCTTGCCCATGAAGAGGGCCTTGGCACCGGAGTTGGCGAGGATGTAGCTGATCTCGTCGGGCCGCAGGTGGTAGTTGATGGCCGTCAGGTACAGCCCGGCGCGCTGCGTGGCCCAGTACACGTCGAAGATGCGCGCGTCGTTGTCCGACACCAGCGCGACGACATCGCCGCGCCGGAAGCCCTGCGCGCGCAGCCAGTTGGCAAGGCGCAGCGAACGGTCTTCCAGTTCGGCAAAGCTGACCTGCTGGCCGGTGGCGGCCATGATGAGCGCCGGCTTGTCGGGGGTGGTGAGAGCGTGGGTGCCAGGGAACATGACGGAAGGATCTTGCAGTTGAACCCGCGGATGGTCGGTCAGCGCGCCGCGCTTGCATATCGTCTTTCTGGACGGTTTCTGCCCGCCGATGGTCCGCGGATGCGCGCCCGGCCCGGAACGCCCCGATCGTCCGTTTCGACGATGCACAAGCCCGGGAGACGCCGGCACACTCGCCATGCCAGGCGCCTCGCGTCGCCAGTAACGACCGCGCCCGGAATTTTCGCGTCGCAATAAGGAAAGACATGTCCATCGACTTCAGCCGCTCCTGGAGCAACGAAGAGCTCGCCCTGTACCGGGACAACGTCGTGCGCTTCGTGGAGTCCGAAATGCTTCCGCACGATGCCGCTGCACGGGAGCGCGGCCACGTCGGCCACGAACTGTGGCGCAAGGCCGGCTCGCTCGGCCTGCTCTGCACGGACATCCCCGAGGAATACGGCGGCGGCGGAGGTGACTTCCGCCATGAGGCCGTCATCCAGGAAGAGATGGCGTCTCGCGCATTGACCGGCATGAACAGCAGCGTGCACAGCATCGTCGCCCACTATGTCCTCAACCACGGTACGGAGGCGCAGAAGCTGAACTACCTGCCCCGGATGGCCCGGGGAGAACTGATCGGCGCGATCGCCATGACGGAACCGGGCACCGGCTCCGACCTGCAGGCGGTACGCACGCGGGCGGTGAGGAAGGGCGACCGCTATGTCATCGACGGCTCCAAGACCTTCATCAGCAACGGGTTCCTGGCCGGCGTCGTGCTCGTGGTGGCCAAAACCGACCCGAGCCAGGGTGCTCGGGGCATCTCGATACTCGTCGTGGAGACGGCGAACTGCGAAGGCTTCCGCGTGGGCCGCGTGCTCGACAAGATCGGCCTGAAGGCGCAGGACACCTCCGAGCTTTTCTTCGATGGCGCCGAGGTGCCGGCCAGTGCCCTGCTCGGCGGTGCCGAAGGGCAGGGCTTCTTCCAGCTGATGGGCGATCTGCCGTACGAGCGGCTCATCATCGGCGTGACGGCACTCGCCGCGATGGAGGGCGCCTACCGGGCCACGCTCGACTACGTCCGCGACCGCCAGGCCTTCGGCAAGCCGATCGGCGAATTCCAGAACACGAAATTCAAGCTGGCCGAGATCGCGACGCAGGTCAAGGTGGGGCGCGCCTTCATCGACCGCTGCATCGAGGACATCGTCGCCGGCAAGCTCGATACCGTCACCGCCTCGATGGCGAAGCTCTGGGCGTCCGATGCCCAGGGGCGCGTGATCGACGAATGCCTTCAATTGTTCGGTGGCTATGGCTACATGACCGAGTACATGGTGGCGCGGATGTATGTGGACGCCCGGATCCAGCGTATCTATGGCGGCACGAACGAGATCATGAAGGAAGTGATCTCCAGGGCGCTGTAGGCAGCACCCGGGCGAACGGCCTCGCGTGCAGGACAAGCCGCTTCGATCGGCCCATCGCCAGACACCGTCGCGCCCCGGTGCGGGACACGCACTCGCGGTTCGAAAACGTCCCCTGTGGCCCACTAAGATGCCTGCCTCGCGTGGCATGCCGCATGAGACGTTACCAACCACGACCTTTTTCTCCTATGTGCCTCGGCATTTCCTGCATCGACCCGACAGCGCGCAGCGCCTTGTCGACCCGAGGCCTGCGACCGTGAACGGACGCCGGACGT
>CAIQMJ010000639.1 GCA_903872875.1 uncultured Variovorax sp. | reverse complement strand
GGCGTCGACCAGCAGACCTGCGAAGCGCGCGCCTATGCGGTGGCGCGCGCCTTCCGGCCGCTGCTGACGAACACGGTGGTCGGCTTCATCGGGCCGGAGTACCTGTACGACGGCAAGCAGATCATCCGCGCCGGGCTGGAAGACCACTTCTGCGGCAAGCTGATGGGCTTGCCGCTGGGCTGCGACGTCTGCTACACCAACCATGCCGAGGCCGATTCCGACGACATGGACACGCTGATGACGCTGCTCGGCGCGGCCGGCCTGACCTTCATCATGGGCGTGCCGGGTGCCGACGACATCATGCTCAACTACCAGAGCACGTCTTTCCACGACGCGCTCTACCTGCGCGAGGTGCTGGGCCTGAAGCGCGCGCCCGAGTTCGAGGCCTGGTTGCAGCGCATGCAGCTGTCCGATGCGCAAGGCCACGTCGGCGCGGTGCCGGCCGGCCACCCGGCGCTGCAGCAGATGCGGCAACTGCGCCTGGCGGCGTGAAGGACTGGCGATGACCGACCCTGCGAACGAACCGATCGCCGAGCCCGCAAAGCCTACGGAACCCGCCGTGGTCCACCAGGCGCACGACGCCGGCGCCACGACGCAAGACCCCTGGAGCGACCTGCGCGCCTTCACCTCGGCGCGGCTCGCGCTGGGCCGCGCCGGCGCCAGCATGCCGACCGCGGAGCTGCTGCGCTTCGGCTTCGCCCATGCGCAGGCGCGCGACGCGGTGCACCTGCAGCTCGACGGCGCCGCATTGGCGCAGTCGCTGACCGACGACGGCCTGCAGAGCCTGCAGGTGCACAGCGCCGCACCCGATCGCGCTGCCTACCTGCTGCGGCCCGACCTGGGCCGGCGGCTGGACGACGCCAGCGCGCAGGCCTTGCGCGCGGCGGCCGGGCCCGATCCGACGGCCGGCTGCGACCTGCTGCTGGTGGTGGGCGACGGCCTGTCCTCGCTGGCGGTCGAACGCAACGCGCGGCCGCTGATCGCCGCGATCCGCGCGCTCGCACCGGCCGGCTGGCGGCTCGGGCCGGTGGTGATCGCGCAGCAGGCACGCGTCGCGCTGGCCGACGAGGCAGGAGCGCTGCTCGGTGCGCGGCTGGTCGCAATGCTGATCGGCGAGCGCCCCGGGCTCAGCTCGCCCGACAGCCTCGGCCTCTACCTGACATGGCAGCCGGCGGTCGGCCGGCACGACGCCGAACGCAACTGCATCTCGAACATCCGCCCCGAAGGACTCGCGCCCGAAGCCGCGGCCAAGCGCTTCTGGTGGCTGGCGCAGGAAGCGAAGCGGCTGCAGCTCACCGGCGTGCAGCTGAAGGACCGCAGCGACGACGCGGCCCTCGGCACGGCAACGGCACCTTCATTGCCGGATGGCACGCCCCGCGGCTGAGGCTGCGGCGGCCCCTTTTTCCGGACGGACGCGGGCACAAGCCGCGCCTGTTCTTTTTCGGTGGCTCGCGCCACCTGTTTTTCCGCAACTGGAGTTCACTCGCATGATCCGCAAGTTCTGGCCCCTGACCGTCGTCGCCCTGTCCACCGCGCTGCTCGCCGCCTGCAGCACGACCGGGACCTCCACAGCCACCGCGTCCGCACCGGCGATCGACAACAGTTCGCTCGGCCAGGCCGAGTTCCGCGCGCACAAGACCACCTACGGCGTGGTCTACAAGCTGCCCAAGGACGTGAACGACGTGCTCGACGCGCGCATCTACCCCACGCTGCGGCAGGACCTGGTGCGGCTGGGCCTGCAGGCCGAGGCGCAGACCTTCAATATCCCGCACGTGACGGTGGTGCACATCCACAGCGCCGATCCGACGACGCCGCAGAAGATGCTCAAGGCGCTGCCCAAGCCGCCGGCACCGATCCAGCTGACGCTGAAGAACTTCTACACGACCGAGGCCGCCAAGGACGCGGGCCGCCCGTGGTGGCTCGACCTCGGCATCGTCAAGACCGGCCAGGGCTTCGAGAACATGATGGCCTACAACACCGTCACGACCGCGGCCATGGCGCCACTGCGCGACGGCCCGCTGCCGCGCGTCACCGGCCCGGTCTACGCCAGGATGGCCGAGGCCGGCCGCGAACTGGTGGCGACGATGGGCGTGAGCGGCGTGAACGTGGTGAAGGACGGCAAGGAACTGCGCGCCCACAACCCGCACAACACGCTGGTCTACAGCATGGCGCCCTTCACGCCCGCGCTGCAGGCCTCGATGAACCAGGTGGCGGCGAAGTTCAATACCGTGCTGCCGAACGGCATCGACACGACCTTCCGCGACGTGTCGATCGTCGAACTGGCCTTCGCGGGCAATGTGACGCGCGAGATCTACCGCGTGAGTCTGGTCGACGGCAGCGTGACCGACGTCGCGACCGGCCGGACGATCAGGTAGGAGGCGACAGGCGGCGCGGCAGCGCGCTCAGGCGCCGCGCAGAACCTGTGCGTCGACGATCAGCGCATCGTCGTCTGCACTCGCCGCAGCGGCGGCGGCCTCTTCGGCCACTGCCCAGGCCTCGAGACCGCCGGCCAGCACGCGCACGCGCGGCAGGCCGGCCGCCAGCAACACCCGCGCGGCCGCGATGGACGACTCGTCGTTCGGACAGTCACAGAAGAGCACCAGCGTGCGGCCGTCGGCCATCGGACCGAGCGCGCCGGGCAACCGCCGGAAATCGATGTTGATCGCACCCGGGATCTTCCGGTCGTCGATCGCCACCGACGACGCGGGCCGCACGTCGATCACCGTCGGCGCAGCGGAACTGCCGATCACGGCGCGCAGTGTGTCGACGTCCATGTGCTCGATGTCGTCCGCACGCAGCGCCAGGCGCCGCTGGCGGTAGCGCCAGCCCAGGAAGGCGATCAGCAGGACCGCGAACACGACCAGCGCGCCGAGGCCGATGTTCGACAGCACCGCGATCACGTCGTTGATGGCGGCATGGAAGATGCGGCCGACCAGCAGGAAGCCCAGCGTCCAGATCAGCGCGGCCGCGGTCTCGTAGGCCAGGAAGCGAAGGTTCGACATGCCCAGCGCGCCGGCCATCGGCGGTGCCACCACCGACACGCCCGGCACGAACTTGGCGGCGATCAGCGACAGGCCGCCCCAGCGGCCGAGGATCGACTCGCTGCGCTTGACGCAGGTGTCGGCCGACAGCGAGATGCGGCACAGCAGGCGCATCACGCGGTAACCCCAGCGCCGGCCGGCCAGGAACCAGACGCCGTCGCCCAGGATGTTGCCCAGCACCGCCGCCAGCACGACCGCCGCGAACGACACCTGCCCGCCGACCGACAGGCCGCCGGCCACGATCAGGAACGGCACCGCCGGCACGGGCGCGCCAATGCGCGCCGCGAGCGTGGCGAAGAACACCACGGCGGGACCCTGACGGGCAAGCAGTTCGAGAACGTCGTTCATGACAGGCAATCGGGGCGGCGCTCAGTCCGCCGATGGGCTGCGCGCCGGGGCGGGCGCGCTCGCATTGTGGGCCGCTGCGCCCAGGCGCAGGTCGAAGTCGGAGAAAAAGGCCAGGCCGTGGCCATGGGTGTTGTCGGCATCCGCGGAGACGGCCACCGCCACCACGTCGGGGATGGTGTCGCCGGCTTCGTCGCCGAAGACACGCCGGTAGTCGGCCAGGACGTTGCGGCGCTCCGGCAGCCAGGTGCCGGGTGCGGCGGCGCCAGACTCGATCACGATCATCCGGATCCGCTGGGTGAAGGCGCTGGGCAGCGACGTGCCCTTGGCCTCCTTCTGGTCCCAGACGTAGCAAAGGGTCTCGGTCGGCACGTCCTCGCCGGTGGCATTGCGCGCCAGCGCGAGCTTGGCGCGCTCACCGAAGGACAGGCGCTCGACCGGCAGGTCGAAGAAGACGCAGACCTTGGCCGCGCCGTCGTCACCCGAGCGGCTGCGCAGATCGGCACCGGCCACGAACTCGTCCACGCGCCAGCGCCAGGCGAGCGTGGTGTCGGACTGCAGCGGCACCATCACGGGATGCACGAGATTGCCGTAGGCGCCGTCGGTCTCGACCTTGAGCACCTGGCGGCCGTCCAGCTGGACGATGTCGAAATGCGTCCGCTCCTTGTGGGGCAGCGTGGTGAAGCGCCACGGTACGGGCGGCTGGGCGCCCGGCGCGCTCGAGAACGGCGTGAGCAGCGGCCGCTCCTGGGCGCGCGCCTCGGGCGCCGCCAGGGCCAGCACGGCCGCCAATGCGACCAGCACCGCGCCGGCGAGCGGCAGCGCGAATGCGGCCAGCCGCGAGCGGGAGATCGTCCGTGTCGTCGTGCGAGATGTCATGGCGCGCCTGTCTATCGGTTGTTGTGTTCGGTGCGGGCTGCCCGGTTCGGGCGGAGGTCGCGCGCCTGCGGCGCCGACCCATGGAGTGTGAGGGCGGCGAGGCCGAAGATAAATACGTCGAAAGGAACCACTCTGTCTCTGCCAAAGAGACAATTCGGCGTCTTCGCCTACGGGCGGCGACGCGGGTTCAGCGCAGGTCGCCGTCCAGGTAATACCAGCGCTCGTCCTCGCGCACGAAGCGGCTGCGTTCGTGCAGGCGGGTTGCCACACCGGCCGCGCTGCGCTGGCGCGCGACGAACTCGACCTCCGCATGCTCGGCGTCGAGCACGGCGCGCGCGCGAACGTCCAACCCGAGCCACTTCACGCCCGGCTCGAACGTGATCGAGGCCGGCCGACGCGAGGCATGCCAGGTGGCGAGCAGGTAGTCGCCCTGCTCGCGCACGAAGGCGGTGTAGCGCGAGCGCATCAGCGATTCGGCATCGGGCGCCGGCGTCTTCTCGAAATCGTC
This sequence comes from uncultured Variovorax sp., assembly GCA_903872875.1. Taxonomy (GTDB): domain Bacteria; phylum Pseudomonadota; class Gammaproteobacteria; order Burkholderiales; family Burkholderiaceae_C; genus Variovorax. Next base: position 2,201 of record CAIQMJ010000639.1, on the reverse strand, counting down.
CAGATAGCGGCCGCAGCATTGGGCGTAATTGAGCGGCAGCTCACGCCGGTCGCGGCGGCCGCAGGGGCAAGGCACGCGGGCCGGATTGGCGGAGGAAGTGGACATGAGGAGAAGCAGACGGGAGATCGGCGCGTATTGTGCCGCCCCCCGTACAAACCCGCAGTCGCCTGCGGTGTTGCCGGTCAGGCCAGCGCGCGCTGGATCAGCAGCTTCTGCACGTCCGAGGTGCCTTCGTAGATCTGGCAGACGCGCACGTCGCGGTAGATCCGTTCCAGCGGGAAGTCGTTCACGTAGCCGTAGCCGCCGAGCGTCTGGATGGCGGCGCTGCAGACCCGCTCGGCCATCTCGCTGGCCAACAGCTTGGCCATCGCGGCTTCCTTCAGGCAAGGCCGGCCGGCGTCGCGCAGCGCAGCGGCATGCCAGATCAGCTGGCGCGCGGCTTCGAGCTGCGTCGCGCAATCGGCCAGCCGGAAGCCGACCGCCTGCAGGTCGAAGATGCTGCCGCCGAAGGCCTGCCGCTCCTTGGCGTAGGCCACCGCCACCTCGAACGCGCTGCGGGCCATGCCCACGCTCTGCGCGGCGATGCCGATGCGGCCGCCTTCGAGCGCACCGAGTGCGATCTTGTAGCCCTCGCCTTCGGCGCCGATCAGGTTCTCGACCGGAACGCGGCAGCCGTCGAAGTTGATCTGCGCGGTGTCGCTCGAATGCTGGCCCAGCTTGTCCTCCAGCCGCGCGACGGTGTAGCCCGGCGTGTCGGTCGGCACGATGAAGGCACTCATGCCGCGCTTGCCGGCGCCCTTGTCGGTCACCGCGATGACGATCGCGACCTGGCCGTTCTTGCCGCTGGTGATGAACTGCTTGACGCCGTCGATCACGTAGGCGTCCCCCTCGCGCCGGGCGGTGGTGCGCAGGCTCGACGCGTCGCTGCCGGCCTGCGGCTCGGTCAGGCAGAAGGCGCCGAGCATCTGGCCCTGCGCGAGCGGCCAGAGCCATTGCTTCTTCTGCTGCGCATTGCCGTAGCGCATGAGGATCGCGTTGACCGGACAGTTGGTCACGCTGATCGCGGTGCTGGTGCCGCCGTCGCCGGCCGCGATCTCTTCGAGCACCAGCGCCAGCGTCAGGTAGTCGAGGCCGGCGCCGCCGTCTTCCTCGGGCACGCAGATGCCATAGGCGCCGAGCGCCGCGAGGCCCTGGTGCGCGGCTTTCGGGAACGCATGCTCGCGGTCCCACATCGGCGCATGGGGCCAGAGTTCGGCCTGGGCGAAAGCGCGCACCGCATCGCGGATGGCTTCCTGGTCGGGGGTGAGCAACATGTCTTGTCTCCTGATGGCTTCTTGGGGTTTCGGTTATCTGGCGGGCGACTGCTCTTCGGCGATCAGCTTCCGGAAGCGCGCCACGGTCTCGGCCTGCGTCTCGGTGGCGGCGCCGAGGCCGACCTGGTCGTGGATCATCTGGTTCATGGACGGCAGCAGCGCGCGCTCCGACCAGCTGCCGGGCTCCCACAGCCGCGAGCGCATGAAGGCCTTGGCGCAGTGCAGGTAGGCCTCTTCCACGCGGACCTCGATCACCACCTTCGGCCGCTGGCGCTCCTGCGCGAAGTGCTCGGCGAATTCGGGCTCGTCGCGCAGCCGCGCCGAGCCGTTGATCCGCAGCGTCTCGTCGAAGCCCGGGATCATGAACAGCAGCCCGATGCGCGGATCGCGCAGCAGGTTCTCCAGCGTGTCGAGCCGGTTGTTGCCGCCTGAATCGGGCAGCAGCAGCGTTCGCGGATCGGTGACCTTGGCAAAGCCGGGCTCGCCGCCGCGCGGCGAGGCATCGATCAACCGGCCCGCAGGCCCGGCGCTGGCGATCACGCAGAACGGCGACAGTTCGATGAAGCGGGTGCAGTGCACGTCGAGCTGCGCGAGCTGCTTGCGCAACGCGCGGTCGCCGGGCGGCGCATACAGCGCACGGAGCTGGTCGAGCGACTCGATCATCGGTCCGCCCCTTACTTGCCGGCGCCCAGGTCCATGATCATCCGGGTCGCCATGTACAGGCGGCGCGGAATCGCATCGACCATCACGTATTCGGCCTTGTCGCTGTGGTAGCCGAAGCCCGGCAGGCCCAGGCTTTCGATCACCGGCTTGCCCGACAGCGCGGCATAGGCCGCGTCGGTGCCGCCGCCGGTGCGCTCTTCGATCTGCAGCGTGCCGCCGGCTTCC
>CAIQMJ010000638.1 GCA_903872875.1 uncultured Variovorax sp. | reverse complement strand
TCCTGCAGCGCTGAAGCGCCGCCGACGTCGAACAGCCTGGTCGCGGCGCCCAGCACCGCGTCCGGAACGCCGACCTGCGCCTTCATCATCCGCAGTTCGACATCGACCAGCAGCGCGTTCGGCACCGGCTCGCCGCGCACGCGCAGGCGGTCGATGTCGCCGAGCCCGCGCGCGACCGCCTGCACGGCCGAGGCGCCGATGAAGGCGGCGCTGGCGAGCTGGCCGACGACCTGTTGCACCAGCGGGTCTTCGCGCGGCGACGTGCCGCTGCCGAAGCTGTAGACGCGCTTGCGCTTCTGCACGAAGGCGACCGCGTCGCGCTCGATTGCGCGCGCAATGCCGGCCAGCGTGGCCAGATGCACCAGCTGGAAGAACGCGGTCATCGAGGTCGGGCCGCCGCGTCCGCTGGAGAGAATCTGGTCGTCGTGCACGCGTACGCCGCGAAAGCGCGTGGTGCCCGACGCGCTCAGCCGCTGGCCGAAGCCGCGCCAGTCGTCGAGCCGTTCCACGCCGGCCGCGCCGGTGGGCACCAGCACCAGCACGCGCTCGCCGGTGCCGGAACCGCCCGGCAACTCGCGCTCGGCGGCGACGCCGACCCAGTCGGCATACAGCGTGCCGGTGCTGTAGAACTTGTCGCCTTCCAGCACCCAGCCGTCGCCTTCGCGGTACAGCCGGGTCTTGAGCTTGCCGACGGCGACATCGCCGATCTCGGTGGTGGCGTTGCCGTAGATCACGCCGTCGGCCGCGAGCTTGAGCCACCGATGGTGCTGCGTGCCGTCGACTTCGCTGAACAGCCGCTCGATGAAGCCGAAGTGGGAGCGCAGGATCTGCGGCAGGTTCGAATCGGCCTCGGCCAGTTCGATCAGCAGATCGAAGAACTGCTCGAACGATGCGCCGAGTCCGCCGATGGGTGTCGGCACGCGCACCGCGCCGAAGCCGGATTCGCTGAGCCAGCGCACGGGTTCATGGGCCAGTTCCCGGTGCTGCTCGCGGTGGACCGCGGTGTCGGCAATGCGCTGGAAGATGGGGCGGAAACGCTCGGCGAGTTGCGAGTCGGTGGGGGAGGGTGCGGGGGTCGGATCTGGCATGTCGCTTCAAGTGAAGGCGTGCGCCGTCCGGGTGCCGGATCGGGTCGCGCGCAGGCGATCGTCGATCGCGGGCTGCGATTGTGCGAACGCCTGCGCCGAAAGAGAACGACTGTTTGGTTGCTACCAAATGAGGGGAATATCTATGGACGGTGGCACTGCCAGTCTCCGCACGGCCCGCGCCTCTGCACACCATGTCCCCAAACACCATCGACAACTTTGCGTTGCAAAAGAACGCATCGTGCACAGTATGCTCGGCGCTACGACCAGCCCCCGAGAGCACGAGAAGCATGGATCACCGAACCAAGGAAGAGAAGGTTGCCGACCTTCTGCGCGAAGGCATCATTTCCGGCAAGTACCCGAGGGGCTCGCGGCTGAAGCAGGCCGAGATTGCCCAGCAGATGAGCCTGAGCATCACGCCGGTCCGGGAAGCGCTCAAGCTGCTGGCGGCGGAGGGCTACGTCACCGGCGAATCGCACCGCGGCTCGCGTGTCGTGCCGTTCGACCCCGAGGCGTCCAGCGAAATCCTGAGCCTGCGCATGACGCTGGAAGCGCAGCTGGTGCGCGGCGCAATGGAAAAGGTCACGTCCGACGACATTGCCGAGCTGCGCACGCTGGCCAACGAGTTCGAGGCCGCGATCAAGGCCGGCGACCGCGGTGCGGCGCGCGGCATCAACTACCGGCTGCACCGGCGCATGTACGACATCGCCAACCTGCCGCAGACGCTGCACTTCGTGCAGATCCTCTGGGCACGCTATCCCTTCGACCTGATCAATGCGATCGACGGCCGCGGCCAGGAGGCGGTGGAAGAGCACACCGAGATCCTCGCCGCGCTGATCGAGGGCGACCTGTCATCGGCCATGCTGTCGATGCGCAAGCACATCGAGTCGGGCTGGCGCGCGCTCAACGCCGGCGTTCAGTAGCACGGGCCGGAAGCCCCCGTTTCGGATTCACCACTTCACCCGGATGCCCATGGAACCGGCAACCGAACTGCTGACCCTGGCGTCGCCACCCGATGACCAGAGTCTGCCGGCTTCACCATAGAAGCCGGTCGTCTGGCTCAAAGCCAGCGTGAAGCCGCCAGCCAGTTCGGTGAACGTGTCACCCATGGGTGCTGCGATGTCGGTGATGGCGGCCGGATTGGTGAAGCGCGCGATATCCGTGCCATTGGAGATCCTGTAGACATTGAAGCGGCCGTAGGGTTGAAGCGTGCCCTGGCTCGCGTTGGGCATGCCCTTCACGCGAATCCCCGCGCGCGCGATCCAGGCGCTGTGGGCTTCCGGCTGCACCAGGGCCTCGACGATGGGCGAACGGCCCAGTTGCAGGTGCTGGCGAATCAACTGGAACTGTGGCTCGACACGCCAGCCGCCGCCCAGCGCGAAGGCCTGGCCCACTTCGATGGAAGCCACGAGGCTGTGGCCCTTGCCCTCGACACCCGCGCTCTGCACCGGGCGCACCGTGTAGCTGTGGCGCCCCGATTGCAAGACCGCGTCGGCGTACCAGTCGCCGTCGTTTGCGTACGTGCCGTAGACGCCGAGGTACTGGTTGCGCAAATCGTTGTAGCCCTTGCGAAGACCGCTCATGCCGCCGGCTAGGCCGTCCACGGCGATGTCGCCTTCGAGCTGGCCGACATAGATGCCCGAGCGCCAATGCAGCATGGACAGGACATCGGTTCCGGCCTGCAGACCCGTGACGCCGCCCTTGCTCACGGGCGAAACCAGGCCGCCCTGCTGGATGGCGATGTCGGAGGAAAGCGCGCGAGCCCAGGCGCGGCGGTCCGGGCCCGAGGACATGCTCGATATGTCGCCGGCACCTGTACGCAGGCGCATGTCGCCGAGCATCGCGATATTGCTTTGTCGCAGTTGACTCGACAGCGCGGCATAGAGCCATGCCTCGGCGCGGTAGGTGGGGACGGTGATGCGAGGAGCCGCCGGGGTGTCCGGCGGTGTCGTCGGGGCGTCGGGTGTGATCGCCGGAACCTCCGGTGTGGTCGTGGTGGAACTGAGGTAACCCCCGGTCGCGGTGGTGTTCAGGTGATAGTCGTATGCCCCGGCCGATACCACGCCGGCCAGGCGGAAGGCGCCCGGCTGGATGCCGGCGCCGTTCCGGACGCTGATGATCTCGATGCCATTGCCGCTGGTCAGCGCACCCAGCCCGTCGAGATTGGTGATCTGCACGCTGGTGGTTCCGCTGGCCACTGCGGACGGGCCGCTCAGCAGGAGGCGGTCGCTGACGCTGTGGCTGTCGCCCAGTGCGGTCGCGATGCGCAGGATCCCGTTGTTTCCGACCCAGGGCCCGGTGACCGTCAGGATGGTGCCCGGATCGCGACCTGCCAGCGACACCGTGCCGCTGTTGTTCAGCGAGGCCAGTGTCTGGCTGTGGCCCGCCAGGTCGAGCAGCGCGCCGGAGGCAACGCTGAAGGCGCTGGCGGGGCTGAAGGCGCTGACGGCACCGGCCTTCAAGGTACCTTCGGCAACGGTCGTGGCGCCTGTGTACGTGTTGTTGGCAGCGGCCAGCGTCAACGTGCCGCTGCCGATCTTCGTCAGGTCTCCTGCACCGGTGATGCCGCCGGTGAGAGTGGCGTCGAAGGTCCGGGTGTCGATGGTCGGGTCGTTCACGCCGGTGAAGAAGACCGGATTGGCCAATGCGAGCCCGTCGGCGGCGAAGTCCAGCGTGGTTCCTGCATCCATGCGCAGCGTCCCGCTGCCCAGCGCGCCGTTGCTGCCGACCGATAGAACGCCGGCCTTCAGGACGGTGCCACCGCTGTAGGTGTTGGCTCCGGTGAGCGCCAGGGTTCCGTTCCCCGCCTTGATCAGCGGACCGCCGCCGGACACGATGCCGTCCCAGGCGAGGGTGACGTCGGCGTCCGGCCTGACCGTACCGCCTGCGTTGCCGAGCGCGAGATTGCGTTGGCTGACGACGCTGGCTGTCGTGTGCAGGGCTCCGCCATCCAGCGTGAGGGCGCCCGAGGGTGCCCCCAGGCTGGCGTCGCTCGCGATCGACAAGGTGCCGGCCGCCACGGTCCATGGTGTCGCCGCGGTCGTTGCGTCCCTGAGTGTCCAGGTGCCCGAGCCCGCCTTGGCGAACCTGGCAAAGTTCTGGTACTGCGAACCGATATCGCCGACGTTCAGCGTCGCGTCGACCGCCCCTCCCAGAATCAGCGTGTCGTTTCCGCCAGGCACCGCGACGACGTTGCCGACAATGGCGGAGTTCGCCTGGAGCTCGAGGGAATTGTTGCCGCCGGTGAACACGATGGCGCTGGCCCGCACCGTCCCGTCTCCCGACAGGCCGCCCGAGATGGTCCCGCCATTGACCACGGTCAGGTTCGCGCCGACGACGCCTGCGCCGCCCGAACCCGCTGTTCCAACGCCGTGCGTGCCTGTGCCGGTCATGCCGCCATTGCCACCGATGATCGTGCCGAGGTTGATCAACACGCCCCCGCCGCTGCTGGAGAAGACAACGCCCGCGCCGCCATCCCCGCCGTTGCCGCTGATGCCGCCTCCGGCCGTGGTGGAACTGTTGGCATTTCCTCCAGCGCCGCCATGACCGCCTTGAACGTTGCCGGCGTTTTCCAGCCTGGCGCCGTTGTTGGTCATGAGCACGCCCCCTCCGCCCTGTCCGCCGCCGCCTGCACCCCCATAGGCCTCGCCCAGCCCGCCGTCGCCTCCGCTGCCGCCATTCCCGCCTGTGACGCTGGCGTTGACCGTCACATCGCCGCCGAGGGAGGCGGCGCCGAAGCCACCTGCGCCGCCACCGCCACCACCACCGTCCATATAGCCGTTGTAGTACACCGTCGCGGCGCCGCCGCTCGTGCCGCCCTCACCGGTCGCGGAGGTGCCGATGTCGAACGTGCCCGTTGTACGCAGCCCCGTCATTCCACCGGTACCTTTCGCACCGCCATTGTTCACAGCGCCGCCGCCGTCACCGCCGTCGGCGCCGTCGCCCGCGTTGCTGCCTGTTACGACGGAAGCGCCGCCGCCGCCGCCAGCACCTGTTTGAAAGTAAAAGTCAGCCAGGAAGGATCCACCGGCTCGCCCTTTGGGTGAGGCATCCGTCCCGCCAGCCCCTCCTACCGCATGGCCGTCGAAATTGTTGCCCCCGGCACCCCCGTCGGCCCAGGCTGGCCAGGAAGATGACATCGCCAACGCAAGGGCGCAGGCGGAACCGCCGATGCCGATGCCATGGGTCCGCGCGGCTCCGCGGATTGCGGCCCAGGCACCAGGAACCGCGTCGCAGGGAACATGGCGAGGTTTGTTCATGTTCAAGGATTCCCCAACGGAAATTGAAAGTCCTCGTCACCGAACGTTGGTTGCCGGCCGGGGCATGGGGGCAATCCAGCGGCCGGTAACGGCCGTGACTCATGGAGAAAACTATCCGGCGAACCGTCCATGCCAAGTCTGCAATTTCCTGTCTTTGTGGCGAACCGGCGCCATCTGGCGCAGGGAGCAACGCAACGCGATTGGGAAAAACATTCGCGCTGACAATGCATT
>CAIQMJ010000637.1 GCA_903872875.1 uncultured Variovorax sp. | reverse complement strand
CGTACTCCGCGGCCGCGGAGGAGGCCGACCACAGCTCCGGCAGTTTCTGGGACGCCATCAACCGGCTGAACACCGACCTGCGGTACATGGGCAAGGGCGACATCGTCACCGTCACCCGCGACGTGCGCGGCTGGTCGACGGTGCCGATCATCGTGCTGTCGGCGCGTACCGACGAGGCCGACAAGATCGCCGCGCTCGATGCCGGCGCCGACGACTACCTCACCAAGCCCTTCGGCACCGGCGAGTTGCTGGCGCGGGTGCGCGCCAACCTGCGCCGCCCGCGCGCGGCAGCAGGGGAGGCTGCGCAGCGCGACGGCCCGGAGAAGGGCGAGCCGCTGTTCCGCTTCGGCGAGATCGAGGTCGACCGCAGCGCGCGGCTGGTGCGGCGCGCGGGACAGGAGGTGCATCTGACGCCGACCGAGTACCGGCTGCTCGGCGTGCTGGTGGCGAATGCGGGCCGCGTGCTCACCCACCGGCAACTGCTGCGCGAGGTCTGGGGGCCGTCGCATGCGGACCAGAGCCACTACCTGCGCATCTACATGGGCCATCTGCGGCAGAAGCTGGAGGCCGATCCGGCCCAGCCGCGGCACCTGCTGACCGAGACGGCCGTCGGCTACCGGCTGGTGGTCTGAGCCCGCGGTGCCCGTGTGCGCGGCTGCGCGTGGGTGGGGCGCGCGCCGATCACCGTGCCATCAGCGCGCATAGAGCCCGATCACGCTCTGCCCGCCGAGCGCATGGCCCTTGAGCGCTGCGAGCAGCGCGTCGCGGGTGAGCCCGTCGGGCAAGGTGCCGGGCGCGACATCGGTCGCGACCACCGTCAAGGTGTAGTGGTGCGGCTGGTCGCCGACGGGCGGGCACATGCCGCGGAAGGCTGCGACGCCGGCAACGTTCACGCCGACAGTGACGCCCGGAATGCTCTTGCCGGCTTCGCCCGTGGTCAGCTGGCCGCGCTCCGCAGCGATGTTGTAGGCGACCCAGTGCGACACGCCGAGGCCGCTGGCGCCGTCCGGGTCGGACAGCAGCACGGCCACCGATTTCGTGTTGGCCGGCAGGTTCGACCAGGCGACCGGCAGCGACACGTTGCGGCCACCGCAGGTGCCCGAGTCGCCGGCGTGTTCCGCCGGGATCGAGGCGCCGTCCTTGAAGGCGGTGGACTCGACCGTCATGCCGGCCGCCATGGCTGCCGTGCCGGCAAGGCCGATCGCCCCGGTGGCAACCAGCCCCCGCAGCGTGCGGGCAAGAGAGGGCCTCGAGGCGGAGCGGGCGGAAGGGATCAAGGACGGACCGGAAGAGGCCGGCCGAGCGGCGTGAAACGAGTGGCGCATGAGGACTCCTGGAATGCAGCGGATGGCCGAACGACCGGCCTGTTCCAGCATGCAGCGAACTGCGCGCCGCCGGTGTCGGACGGAGCGCGGAACTGTCATCAAAGCTCCACATAATTTCCGGCGACCTGCGGCAACCCGCCGCCGATGCCTTCTTCGACATCCGCCGTCCGCATGACCTCACTTCTCGTCCTCAGCGTCAGCGCCGGCAACGGCCACGTGCGCGCCGCGCAGGCTCTGTGCGCTGCCGCCGATGCGCGCGGCCTCGCCGGCGGCGCCGTGCACGTCGATGCGATGGCCCACATGGCGCCCGGCTTTCGGTGGGCCTACACGGACGCATACCTTCAACTCGTGCGCTGCGCCCCGGCGCTCTGGTCGTACATCCACCAGAAGACCGACAGCACGGCGCACAGCGCCGTGTCGCAGCGCCTGCGCCGCGGCGTCGAGCGGGCCAGCGCGGGTGCGCTGCTGCGCGAGGTGCGCCGCCTGCAGCCCGCGGCCATCGTCTGCACGCATTTCCTGCCGGCCGAGCTGCTGATGCGCGAGCGCAGCCGGGGCCGGCTCGACTGCCCGGTCTGGCTGCAGGTGACCGACTACGACCTGCACAACATGTGGCTCGTGCCCGGCATGGCGGGCTATCTGGCGGCCACCGAAGAGGTCGCCTTCCGGATGCGTGCCCGCGGCCTCGCGCCGGAGCGGCTGCACGTCACCGGCATCCCGGTGATGCCCGGCTTCTCGCACCCGGCCGAGCGGGACGCGCGGCGCGAGAGCGATCTGCTCCGGATCGGGCTCGATCCGGCACACCGCGTGGTGCTGATGGCCTCGGGCGGCGCCGGCATCGGCGATCTGCCGGCGATGGTGGCGCGCGCACTGGCGCTCGATGGGCCGGGTTGCGACTTCCAGGTGGTCGCCGTGGCCGGCCGCAATGCCCCGGCGCTCGCTGCGCTGCAAGCGCTGGCGGTGCGCCATCCAGGCCGGCTGCTGCCGGTCGGCTTCACCGACGAAATGCATGTACTGATGGCCGCCGCGGACCTGGTCGTGACCAAGCCCGGCGGGCTGACGATCTCCGAATGCCTGGCCCTCGGCCGCCCGATGCTGCTGGTCGCACCGATTCCGGGCCAGGAGGAGCACAACGCCGGCTTTCTGCTGGAGGCCGGCGCGGCCTGCCTGGCCTACGACGCGATCGGGCTCGACTACAAGCTGGCCGCGCTGATGGCCGCGCCCGACAAGCTGCTGCGCATGGCGCAGATCAGCCGTGCGCTGGGCCGGCCAGATGCGGCGCAGCGGGTACTGGCGCATGTCTTCGGCGACGCGGAGCCGTCGGAGCCCATGGTTTGAGCGCACCCTCCGAGCGCAGCCCGCGTCGCACCGCAACGTACCTGGCCTGGGTGCTGGTGATGGCGCTGTTCTTCGCGAACGCCGAGATCCAGATCGAAGGCGGCGCCGGCTGGGCCACCAGCCTGCCGACCTGGCGCATCGAGCACCACTGGCTGCTCGACCTGTTCTGGGGCGGCCGCGCGATGACGGGCTACCACGCCTGGGTCTTCACCTTCATGGCCCTGGCCTTCTTCGCGCCGCTCGCGTTCCAGGGCCGCTGGACATGGCGCGACGCCGGGCTCGCGCTGGCCGGCCTGATCGTGTTCTGGGTCGCCGAGGATTTCCTCTGGTTCCTGATCAACCCGGCCTGGGGCTGGGCGCGCTTCGATCCGGCGCTGGCCACCTGGCACAAGCACTGGCTGTTCGGCGCGCCGGTCGACTACTGGGTCGGCCTGGCGCTGGCGGCGCTGATCCTCTGGTTCAGGCACCGCCGGCCGAGGAGCTGAACGGCGGCTGCCGACCGCAGGATTGCCGCACAACCTACAGCGCCGCATCGCGCCCGCGCAACACTGATCGGCCCCATTCGCTCAGCGAGGTTCAGTTCATGGCAACCGGCAGCCGCGTCCTCTGGAAGGGCGCCATCACCTTCGGCCTGGTCCACATACCGGTCGGCCTGCACACGGCCAGCACCGAGCAGGGCATCGATTTCGACTGGCTCGACAAGCGCTCGATGGACCCGGTCGGCTACAAGCGCATCAACAAGAAGACCGGCAAGGAAATCGACCGCGAGAACATCGTCAAGGGCTTCGAGTACGAGGACGGCCACTACGTGATCATCTCGCCGGAGGAGATCGAGGCCGCCTATCCGCGCACCACGCAGACCATCGAGATCCTGAGCTTCGTCGATGCCGCGGAAATCCCTTTCCTGTTCCTGGAGCGGCCGTATTACCTGGCGCCGATCAACAAGGGCCAGAAGGTCTATGCCCTGCTGCGCGAGACGCTGGCGCGCACCGGCAAGATCGGCCTGGCGAAGGTCGTGATCCAGACCAAGCAGCACCTCGCGGCGCTGGTTGCCTCGGGCCCGGCGCTGGTGCTGAACCTGATGCGCTGGGGCGACGAGGTCAAGCCGATGGACGGGCTCGATCTGCCGGCCGAAGGCGTCAAGGCGGCTGGCCTGAGTCCGGCCGAGCTCAAGATGGCGGCGCAGCTGGTCGACGACATGGCGGGCCATTTCGATCCGAACGAATTCCAGGACGAGTTCAAACAGGCGGTGATGGCGCTGGTGGACAAGAAGGTCAAGGCGGGCAAGACCGAGACCGTGATCCAGCCCGAGGAAGAGGCACCGTCCGGCGGCGCGCAGGTGATCGACCTGACCGAGTTGCTGGCGCGCAGCCTGAAGGGTGGCGGCAAGGGTGGCACCAAGCCCGCCGCGAAGAAGTCGGCCACGCGCAAGACGCCAGCGAAGACCGCCGCGAAAGGTGTGGCGCGCAAGGCGGCGTGACCATGCAGGATCTCCTCAAGCGCTACCGCGAGAAGCGCAACTTCGCGATCACCTCCGAGCCGGCCGAGGGTGGCGAACCGGGTGCGGAGGGCGCACCTGTCTTCGTGATCCAGAAGCACTGGGCGAGCCGGCTGCACTATGACTTCCGGCTCGAGATCGACGGCGCGATGAAGAGCTGGGCCGTGCCCAAGGGACCCAGCTACGACCCGAAGGACAAGCGCATGGCGGTGCAGGTGGAGGACCATCCGATCGCCTACAACCGTTTCGAAGGACAGATACCCGCAGGTCAGTACGGCGCAGGCAAGGTCATCATCTGGGACGAGGGCACCTGGACGCCGATCGGCGATGCGAGCGCCGGCTGGCGCGACGGCATGCTCAAGTTCGAGATGCATGGCCGCAAGATGCAGGGCAGGTGGGCGCTGATCCGCATGAAGGGCCGCAACGAGAAGCAGCCGCCCTGGCTGCTGATCAAGGAGAAGGATGACTTCGTGCGCGCCGCGAGCGCGTTCAGCGTGGTCGACGAGATGCCCGACAGCGTGGTGCCGTTGCGCGATGCGGCGCCGGCCAAGGCGGGGGCGAAGAAGACCGCCGCGAAGACAGCTGCAACGACATCGGCCGGATCGGTCGCGAAACCCAAGGCCGCAGCAGCAAAGCCGCATGCCGTCCAGGCATCGCTGCCCGGCCGTGCGGCCGAACTCCCCGCCACGCTCAAGCCGCAGCTCGCCACGCTGGCCGATGGCGTACCGGGCGATCCCGCGGACTGGCTCTTCGAGATCAAGTTCGACGGCTACCGGTTGCTCGCGCGGGTCGAGGGCAAGTCCGTCCAGCTCTTCACGCGCAACGGCCACGACTGGACGCACAAGCTGCCGCACCTGGCCCGCGCGATTGCGCGGCTGCCGCTGAAGTCCGGCTGGCTCGATGGCGAGATCGTGGTCAACGGCGCGCGTGGCGTGCCCGACTTCCAGGCCCTGCAGAACGCCTTCGACAGCAGCCGCACCGGCGACATCGTCTACCACCTGTTCGACCTGCCTTATCTCAACGGCCGAGACCTGCGCGAGGAGCCGCTGGAAACGCGGCGCGCGTTGCTCGCCCTGCTGTTCGAGAAGGGCGCGTCCGAGCCGCTGCGCTTCAGCGAGAGCTTCGATGCAAAGCCCGAGGACCTGATCGCCTCGGCCTGCCGCATGGGGCTCGAAGGCGTGATCGGCAAGAAGCGATCGGCGCCCTACGTGACGCGGCGGGCCGACAGCTGGATCAAGCTCAAGTGCGCGCAGCGCCAGGAGTTCGTGATCGCCGGCTGGACCGATCCGCAGGGCTCGCGCAGCGGCATCGGGTCGCTGCTGCTCGGCGTACACGACACCGACGGCAAGCTGCAGTACGCGGGCAACGTCGGCACCGGCTTCGACCGCGCGTCGCTCGCCGAGGTCCGGCGGCAGCTCGACGCGGTGGCCGCGGAAAAAAGCCCGCTGGCCGTCAGGACGGACATCGATCGCAAGGCGCACTGGGTGCGTCCCGTGCTGCTGGCCGAGGTGTCCTTCGGCGAATGGACCAGTACCGGCCGCATTCGCCATTCGGTCTTTCACGGCCTGCGCGGCGACAAGCCGGCCCGCGCCATCGTGCGTGAAGAGCCGATGCATGCGGATACCGCCGACAGGAACGCGAAGGCCGCCGGGGCCAAGGCCAAGACGAATGCCAGGAAAGCCCCCGCGCCTGCGGCGAAATCCGAGAGAGGTGCCAAGTTGCCTGAAACCCCCATGTCCTCTCTGCACGTGACCCATCCCGAACGCGTCATCGACAGTTCGACCGGCTTCACCAAGCTCGATCTGGTGCGCTACTACGGCCTGGTGGCGCCGCTGATCCTGCCGCACCTGAAGGCGCGGCCGGTGTCGCTGGTGCGGGCGCCCTCGGGCATCGGCGGCGAACTGTTCTTCCAGAAGCACCTGGAGGGCAAGATCCCCGGCGTGAAGTCGCTCGACCCGGCGCTGGACCCGGACCATGCGCCGCTGATGGAGCTTCCGAGCGCGGAGGCGCTGCTGTCCGCCGCGCAGATGAACGTGGTGGAGCTCCACACCTGGAATGCGGTCAAGACGAGCATCGACAAGCCCGACCGCATGACCTTCGACCTCGATCCCGGCGAAGGCGTGGAATGGAAGACGATGCAGCAGGCCGCGGGCCTGGTGCGGGTGTTCCTGCGGCAGCTCGGACTCGAGGCCTTCGTCAAGACCAGCGGCGGCAAGGGACTGCATGTGGTCGTGGCGATCCGCAAGCAGCATGGCTGGGATACGGTCAAGGGCTTTTCGCAGGCCGTCGTGCAGCATCTCGCCCAGACGCTGCCGCAGATGTTCGTGGCCAAGAGCGGGCCGAAGAACCGGGTCGGCAAGATATTCATCGACTATCTGCGCAACGGCTTCGGCGCGACCACCGCCTGCGCCTGGTCCGCGCGTGCGCGGCCGGGCATGGGCGTGTCGGTGCCGATCCGCTGGGAAGAGGTCGAGTCGATCCGCAGCGGTGCGCACTGGACGGTGGCCGATATCCACGACCGGCTCGATGAAGGCAATGCACCTTGGGAAGGCTATGCCCCGCAGGCGGTCGGCCCGGCGATGAAGACGCTGGGCTTCGACCCGAAGGCCGGTTGACCGGGGCAGCTCGGCGCCGGTGCACGCACGAGTCGCACGCGCGGATAATCGCGACCCGCCCGCACAGCACTTCCGGCCGCGCGCGCCCAACCATCCTTCGAATGACCGAGCCCACATCTCCTCCTTCCGGCGCCGTGCGCCTCAACAAGCGCATGGCCGAACTCGGCATCTGCTCGCGGCGCGAGGCCGATGCATGGATCGAGCAGGGCTGGGTCAAGGTCAACGGGCAGGTCGCGCCCATGGGCGTGAAGGTCACGCCGACCGATCGTGTCGAGGTCGACAAGAAGGCGCAGGGCCATCAGGCGACGCAGGTCACCATCATTCTTCACAAGCCGATGGGCTACGTGAGTGGCCAGGCCGAGGACGGCCACGAGCCGGCCGTGATGCTGATCAACCCGCGCACCCACTGGCGCGAGGACCCTGGCAGCAACCGCTTCTCGCCGCCGCAGACGCGCGGCCTCGCGCCGGCGGGCCGGCTCGACATCGATTCGGTCGGCCTGCTGGTGTTCACGCAGGACGGCCGTGTGGCGCGCCAGTTGATCGGCGAGGACTCGGGCATCGAGAAGGAATACCTGGTGCGTGTGATCTGGGCGCCGCCGGGCAGCGCACCGGGCGCCGAGGTGACGACCGACGTGCAGCGGGCTTTCCCGCCGGCCCAGCTGGCGCGCCTGCGCCATGGCCTGAGCCTCGACGGCCAGCCTTTGAAGCCGGCCAAGGTCGACTGGCAGAACCCGGAACAGCTGCGCTTCGTGCTGACGGAAGGCAAGAAGCGCCAGATCCGCCGCATGTGCGAGCAGGTCGGGCTCAAGGTCGTCGGCCTCAAGCGCATCCGCATCGGCCGTGTCGTGCTGGGCAACCTGCCGGCGGG
>CAIQMJ010000636.1 GCA_903872875.1 uncultured Variovorax sp. | reverse complement strand
GTCTATCTCAACAACTGCAACGCGTGCCATCGGTCGAGCGGTACCGGCGCCGACGGTGTCTTTCCATCGCTCGCCGGCAACAGCGTGGTGAATGCGAAAGACCCGACCTCGCTGATCCGCATCGTGCTGGCCGGCTCGGCCATGCCGAGCACCGAGAAGGCACCGTCGGCGCTCGCCATGCCCGACTTCGGCTGGCGCCTGACCGATGCCAACGTGGCCGACCTGCTGAGCTTCGTGCGATCGAGCTGGGGCAACCAGGCCGAGGCGGTGACGCCCTCGGAAGTGGCGAAGGTGCGCGAGTCGATCCAGAAGACCAGCACGGCCGCGCGTTGAGCGCAGCGGCGCCCGGTGCGGCTCATTCCTTCATGGACAGCATCGCGTCGGGCGCCGCCGCGGCCCGCTGCTTGCCGGTGGCCAGGAAGTACATCCAGGCCAGCGCCATCAGCACCAGGAAAAGCAGAGTCAACAGGCCGTTGAACCAGACCATCGCGCCGAGGCACACGACGCCCAGCAGCAGCGCGATGGCCGGGAATACCGGATAGAACGGCGCGCGGTAGCTGCGCGGCAGTGAAGGCTCGGTGCGACGCAGGCGGAACAGTGCGGCCATCGACACCAGGTACATCACGATCGCGCCGAGCACCGCCATCGTCACGATGTTGGCGGTCAGCGTCTGGCCGCCGAAGGACACCCATTCGTCGCTGAAGATCGCGATCACGCCTACCACGCCACCGGCCAGCAACGCACGGTGCGGCGTGTTGAAGCGCGGGCTCAGCGCCGCGAAATAACCAGGCAGGTAGCCGGCACGCGCGAGCGCGAAGATCTGGCGCGAGTAGCCCATCGTGATCCCGTGGAAGGACGCGACCAGGCCGAACAGGCCGATCCACACCAGCATGTGCAGCCAGCCGCTGCCGCCGCCGACCACGGCCTTCATCGCCTGCGGCAGCGGGTCGTTGATGTTGGCCAGCTGGCGCCAGTCGCCGACGCCGCCCGCGAAGATCATCACGCCGAAGGCCAGAACGACGAGCGTCACGATGCCGGTGGTGTAGGCGATCGGGATCGTGCGGTGCGGATCGCGCGCTTCCTCGGCGGCCATGGCGGCGCCTTCGATCGCGAGGAAGAACCAGATCGCGAACGGGATCGACGCGAAGATGCCCGACAGCGCCGCGCCGCTGAAGACATCGCCGCCGGCCCAGCCGTGCGCGACGAAATTCGCCATCGACCAGCCGGGCGCCACCACGCCCATGAACACCAGCAGCTCGAAGATGGCGAGCACCGTCACGAACAGCTCGAAGGCGGCGGCGATGCCGACGCCGATCCAGTTGAGCGCGATGAACAGCACGTAGGCGCCGAGCGCGAACCATTTCGGGTTGACGCCGGGGAACTGCACGTTGAGGTAGGCGCCGATCGCCAGCGCGATGGCCGGCGGCGCGAAGACGAACTCGATCAGCGTGGCGAAGCCCGCGATGAAGCCGCCGGTCGGCCCGAAGGCGCGCCGCGCATAGGCGAAGGGGCCGCCCGCATGCGGGATCGCGGTCGACAGCTCGGTGAAGC
>CAIQMJ010000635.1 GCA_903872875.1 uncultured Variovorax sp. | reverse complement strand
CGTGGACGGCGGTGCGTCCTGCAGGCTGCGCCAGTCGATCTTGTTGCTGCCGCTGCGCGGCAATGCGCTGGCGAATTCGACAATGCGCGGCGCCTTGTAGCTGGCCATCGTGGCGCGCGCCCAGTCGATCAGGCCTTGCGCGGTGACGCTGCCCTGCGCGTGGTCGTGCAGCACGACGAAGGCCTTCACGGTCTCGCCACGGCGCTCGTCGCGCGCGGCCACCACGCAGCATTCGCGGATGGCGGGGTGCTCGTACATCATGGCTTCGACCTCGGCCGGCCAGACCTTGAAGCCGCTCGCATTGATCATTCGCTTGATGCGGTCGACCGCGAAGAAATACCCTTCGTCGTCGCGCCGGCCCATGTCGCCTGTGCGCAGGAAGCGCTTGCCGT
Organism: uncultured Variovorax sp.; assembly: GCA_903872875.1. GTDB lineage: Bacteria > Pseudomonadota > Gammaproteobacteria > Burkholderiales > Burkholderiaceae_C > Variovorax. The sequence continues at coordinate 3,531 of CAIQMJ010000635.1, read as the reverse complement.
CGATGGTGATGAACGCCTCGGCGTCGGCATCCGGCCGGTTCCAGTAGCTGCGCAGCACCTGCGGCCCGCTCACGATGATTTCGCCGACCTCGCCCGGAGGGAGTTCGTCCAGCGTCGCGGGATCGATCACGCGGGCGTCGGTGTCGAAGATCGCGATGCCCAGGCATTGCCGCTTCGGATGCGCGGGCGGATTGATGTGCGTCGGCGACATCGTCTCGGTCATGCCGTAGCCTTCGCAGAACTCGAGGCCGAAGCGTTCGCGCAACTGCGCGGCCACGGCCTGCGGCATCGCGGCGCCGCCGCCGGTCAGCGTGCGTAGCGCCGCGAAGGAGCGCTCGCTGAACTTCGGGCTGGCCATCACGTCGACCACCATGGTTGGCGCGGCATTCCAGAATGTGACGCCGAAGTCCTCGAACAGTTCGGGCACGAGGTCGCGGTCCCAGCGTGCCATCACAAGCATCGCCGAGCCCGCATAGATGCCTGCGTTCATCGAGCCCTGCATGCCGGCGACGTGGAACAGCGGCTGCACCGCGGTCACCACGCTGTCGGGCGTCATGTCGTACCAGACCACCTGCGCCACCGCGGTGAACATCACGCTGCGGTGCGTGTGCACGCAACCCTTCGGGTGTCCCGTGGTGCCGGAGGTGTAGGGCTGCAGGCAGACGTCGTCCGGCTGTGCCAGGTGCGGCAGGGGTGCCTGCGCGGTCTGCACGGCATCGGTCCATGCGTGCAGGCCGGCGATGGCGGGCAGCGCAACCGGTGCGGCTGCGACGACCTCGGGCAGCGCATAGCTGCAGTCGGCCGGCACCAGGTCGCCGTAGCGCGCAACCACCAGGTGGTCGAGGACGTCGCCGTGCAGCGCGGCGAAGCGCTCGAACAGCTCCGCACCGATCAGCGCGACGCGGGCGCCGCTGTCCTCTGCCAGGTAGCGCAGCTCGCGCGCCATGTTCATCGGGTTCACCGGGACCACGACCGCGTCGGCGCGCAGGATCGCGTAGTACGACGCGATGTACTGCGGGCTGTTCTGCATGTCGAGCAGCACGCGGTCGCCGCGCTTCACGCCGCACGCGTGCTGCAGATGGGCGCACAGGCGGTCGACGCGGCCCTTGAGCTCGGCATAGCGCAGCAGGCCGCCGTAGAAGATGGTCGCGACCGCGTCCGGCCGTTCGGTGGCGATGGCCTCGAGATTGGCGTAGACGCTGCGCTCCGGGCAGACGAGGTGCGTCGGCAGGCCTTCCGGCCAGCGCGGTGAGAAAGTCATCTCTTCAGGCCGCAACGGCGCCGTAGCCACCGCCACCGGGGGTTTCGACGATCACCAGGTCGCCGGCCTGCAGCGCGACGTTCTCCTTGCCGACCAGCGAGCGGTCGGGCTGGCCTTCGCGGCGCAGGCGCACGCGCATCGTCTTGCCGTCTTCGCCGCCCAGCATGCCGTAGGGCGCGATCACCGCGCGCTCGAACATGGTCGTCAGTGTCATCTGCTCGCCGAGCACGCGGTAGCTGCGCACCATGCCGTCGCCGCCGCGGTGGCGGCCGGCGCCGCCCGAGCCTTCGCGCAGCGACTGCTGCTCGACACGCAGGCCGTATTCCGATTCGATCATCTCGATCGGCGTGTTCATCACGTTGGTCAGGTGCACCCGCACGACCGGCATGCCGTCACGGTCGGTGCGCGCGCCTTCGCCGCCGCCATGCGTCTCGTAGAAGGTCGCCCATTTGCCGTCGGGCCGCGGGCCGCTGATGATCAGCAGGCCGGCCGAAGTGTTGCCACCGGCGGTCAGGCGCTCGGCCGCGATCGGCTCCAGCGCACGGAAGATCGCGTCGACCGCGCGCTGCGAGGTCTCGTGGTTGCCGCCGACCACCGGCTTGTCGGAACCGGGGTCGAAGATCGAGCCGGGCCGGGTGACGATGGTCATCGGGCGGTAGGCGCCGCCGTTCGGCTGGATCTGCTTGGAAGAGAGTGCGCGGATCGCGTAGAACACCGCCGAGCCCGCGATGAAGGACGTGGTGTTCAGCGGCCCGGCGATCGCATCGTCGGACTCCGAGAAGTCGAAGCTCGCGGTGTCTCCGGTCTTGCGGATGCGCACCCGCACGCCGACCGGTGCATTGCCCGGGCCGCCGTCGTCGAGGAAATCCTCGCCGAAGAATTCGCCATCGGGCATCGAGCGCAGCAGGTCGCGCATCTGTTCTTCCGACAGGTCGTGCAGCGCGGCCAGCGACTGCTGGAACACGTCGAGCCCGTGCTTGCCGATGATTTCCTGGATGCGCCGGCCGGCCACGCGGGTAGCGGCGGCCTGTGCCAGGATGTCGCCCTCGCGTTCCTGCGGGCCGCGCACGTTGGCGGTCACGAAGTCCATCTTCTCGCGGTCCGGTTCGTCGTTGGCGAACAGGCGCAGCGGGCTGATGCGCAGCCCTTCCATCCAGGCATCCGTGGCGGCCGCGTAGTAGCTGCCGGCCGACGCGCCGCCGATGTCGGCCCAGTGCGCGAGCGACACCGAGAAGCACACCAGCGTGCCCTTCCAGTAGATCGGGCGGATCGCCTTCACGTCGGGCAGGTGGTTGCCGCCGATCTCGGGCAGGTTGACGAACCAGATGTCGCCATCGGCCAGCCGGCTCGCCGGCACGCGTTTCAGGAATTCCTTGACGGTGTAGCTCATGACGCCCAGGTGCACCGGCACGTCATGGCCCTGCGCGGTCAGTTCGCCATGCGCATCGGTGATGGCGGACGACAGGTCGCCGGCCTCGCGCAGCAGCGGCGAGCGTGCGGAGCGCATCACGACCAGGGACATTTCCTCGGCGGCCGAGGTCAGGGCGTTGCGGATCACCTCGACGGTGAACGGATCGACTTTGCGAGTTTGCATTTCAAGCCTCGATGTGCAGGTGGCCGTGGGCATCGGCGGTGACGGAGCTGCCGGGCGGGATCACGACGGTGGACCAGGCGTCCTCGACGATGCAGGGGCCGTCGACCGCGACGCCGACCGGCAGCGTCTTGCGGTCGTGGCGCGGCGTGGCGATGGCGCCTTCAGGGCCGAACACGCATTCGCTCACCTTGAGCGGCGCAGGCACCGTGGTGCCGGTCGATGTCGCGATGGCGGCAGGGCTGGGCGCCTGGCGCGCGATCATTTCGATGCGCAGGCTTTCGATCAGGAAGGGCTCGTCGGTCGCGTAGCCGTACTGGCGTTGATGCGTCTCGCGGAACAGGCGGCCGAGTTCGTCCATCGAGACCGGCCAGGTGTAGCCGACCTCGACCGCGACGCTTTGGCCGACATAGCGGATCAGCGCCTTCTCGGCGATGCGCGTGCCCTCGGGCAGAACCCGCGCCTTGGCCAGCGACGCGGCGCCGTCGGCGATCAATGCCTCGCGGGCCTGGCCGAGGCGCAGCAGGTCGGCGTCGCTATTGCCCAGGCGCACCGTCTTCTGGCGCATCACCGACATCGGTGCGGTCACGCAGCCGTAGGCGGAGAAGCCGCTGGAGAAGGCCGGCACGATGACCTTGTCGATGCCGACGTCGCGGGCCAGCGACACGGCATGGATCGG
>CAIQMJ010000634.1 GCA_903872875.1 uncultured Variovorax sp. | reverse complement strand
CGCTGAAGGGCACGCCCGCGGCTGCCGCGGCGGCCGTCAGGCCTTGCGCCAGCGCACGCGTGCGGGCCGACAGCGATTCGTAGAAGCCCGGCTTCGAGATTTCCCCGAGCGTGGCCAGCCCGCAGGCGGTCGCCACCGGATTGCCCGACAGCGTGCCGGCCTGATAGACCGGACCCAGCGGTGCGAGCTGTTCCATCACCGCACGCTTGCCACCGAAGGCCGCCAGCGGCATGCCGCCGCCGATCACCTTGCCCATCACCGTCATGTCGGGCTCGAAGCCGGGAATGAGCTTGGCATAGACGCTCTGCGCGCCGCCGAGCGCCACACGGAAGCCGGTCATCACCTCGTCGAACACGAAGAGTGCGCCGTGTTGCGTGCAGAGTTCGCGGCAGCGCTTCATGAAGGGCACGCTCGCGCGCACGAAATTCATGTTGCCGGCGATCGGCTCGATGATGATGCAGGCGACATCCGCGCCATGGAGCGCAAAGGCTTCTTCCAGTTGCGCGACGTTGTTGTATTCGAGCACCAGCGTGTGCTGCACGACCTCGGGCGGCACGCCTGCCGACGTGGGGTTGCCGAAGGTCGCGAGGCCGGAACCGGCCTTGACCAGCAACGCGTCGGCGTGGCCGTGATAGCAGCCCTCGAACTTGATGATCGTCTTGCGGCCCGTGGCGCCGCGCGCCAGGCGGATCGTGCTCATGCCGGCCTCTGTGCCGGAGCTCACCAGCCGCAGCATCTCGATCGACGGCACCAGCGCAATGATGGCTTCGGCGAGCTCCACCTCGCGCTCGGTCGGGGCGCCGAACGAGAAGCCGTCGAGCGCTGCCTTCTGCACGGCCTCCAGCACGGCCGGATGGCCGTGGCCGAGGATCATCGGTCCCCAGGAGCCGATGTAGTCGATGTAGCGCTGGCCGTTGGCATCCCAGAAATAGGCGCCTTCGGCGCGCTCGATGAAGCGCGGCGTTCCGCCGACGGCCTTGAAGGCGCGCACGGGCGAGTTCACGCCGCCTGGAATCACGGCGCGGGCGCGTTCGAAGAGACGTTCGTTGTGGTCAGTGGTCATGTCGGTTGAGCAGGAAGAGTGCGATGCGGCCGTGGCCTGGTATCAGTGCTTGGTGTCGTGGGGCGGCAGCGCGAAGTCGCCCGGTTCCGGCGGCCGGCCGTCGGCCTCGTCCTCGTCGTCCTCGGGCTGGGCCCAGAAAAGACGGTCGGGCAGCACGTGGCCCATGCCGGGCCTGAAGCCGGCGTCGAGGCAGCGGTCCATGTAGCTGAGCGCCTCGCTTGCCGCGGCCACGAGGTCGGTGCCGCCCGCCAGCAGCGCCGCCAGCGCCGCAGACAGCGTGTCGCCCGCGCCGGCGAACACCGCTTCGAGGCGCTCGAACTTCTCGCTGCCGAGCACCGACTGCGGCGACGCCAGCACGTTGTCGATGTATTGGTCGGGCAGCACGATGCCGGTGACCAGCGTGTAGGCCACGCCGTATTCGCCGGCGGCCCGTGCGATGTCGCGCGCCGTCGGCGGCCTCTCGCCACTCCAGTCGGGCAGCAGCCAGCGCCACAGCGTGCTGTGGTTGCCGACCAGCACCGTCGCCTGCGGCAGCAACAGCTCGCGAAAGGCGTCGAGGTAGGCGTCGATCTGGTTCTCGTCCCACCAGGACAGGTTCGGCATGTAGGCGACCAGCGGCACGTCGGGGTAGTCGGTCGCGGTTTCGGCCACCGTGCTGAGGATCTCGGGTGATCCGACGAAGCCGACCTTGATCAGCCGGACTTCGACGTCCTCGAGGATCGCGCGTGCCTGTTCCGCCACGGCTTCTTCGTCGAAGGCGAAATGGTCGAAGACCTCGGCCGTGTCCCGCACGTAGGTTCCGGTGACGACCGGCAGCATGTGGCCGCCGACCGAGGCGATCGTCAGCGCATCGCCGTTCAGGCCGCCCGCGCCGCTGGGGTCGTTGGCGTTGAAGACGAGCACGCAGGGTGGGTTCAGGTCGCCTTCGATGGCGCCGTCCTCGATGTCGTCGATCGGTTCGCTCGGGCCGCGGCTGCCGCCTGCCGGCGAAGAAGAAGTCGGGGAGGTGTTCATGTGCCGTTCGAAGCCTTCATGCAAGGTGGCAGAGCAGAGAGGGCAATCGCCGTCCGCGGGAACACGCTTGAATACAATCGTTGCATTGTAAGAACAGGGATTTTGAGCTGCGATGAATACCAAGACCTGGATGTGCCTGATCTGTGGATGGATCTACGACGAAGCCGTGGGTGTCCCGGAGGACGGCATTGCTGCCAACACCGCCTGGGCGGATGTCCCCATGAACTGGACCTGTCCGGAATGTGGCGCGCGCAAGGAAGATTTCGAGATGGTTGAAATCTGAAGCATGGCATAGGTTCGCTGCCGCGCGCGGCGGACTTGTGACACGGTGCGATGTGTCGTCGCACGGCACGGTCAGTGCGAGGCCCCTGACACCGGCTTGCGCACCACACCATAGCGCTGAAGCGTGCGTTCGCGTGCTTCGGCATGGTCCACGATCGGTGCCGGATAGTTCGCTCCCAGCTCGACGCCTGCAGCCGCGAGTTCCAGTGGCCCGGCGTCCCAGGGCGCGTGGATCGCCTTGTTCGACAGCTTTGCCAGTTGAGGCAGGTAGCGCCGGATGAATTTGCCCTCGGGGTCGAAGCGTTCGCTCTGCGTGACCGGGTTGAATATCCGGAAATAGGGCTGCGCATCGCAGCCGCTCGAACTCGCCCATTGCCAGCCGCCGTTGTTCGACGAGAACTCGAAGTCGTTCAGGTGCGTGGCGAAGTACGCCTCGCCGCGGCGCCAGTCCAGCCCCAGGTCCTTGCACAGGAAGCTCGCGACCACCATCCGCAGCCGGTTGTGCATGTAGCCGCTCTGGTTGATCTGCG
>CAIQMJ010000633.1 GCA_903872875.1 uncultured Variovorax sp. | reverse complement strand
GGCGCCAACCGGCTCTCGCTGAAGGCGGGCGGCGGCGGGACGGGGCTCTCCTGCCAGTCCTTGTTCTGAAAGAGCTGAGCGAAGGCGCCGCCCGACAAGCCTGATAAGCCCGCCGCCAGCACGAGCAAACGCCTAGCGTGGCGCAAGAACGGAATCGGGTGGGAAAGGGGGGTCGTTCGCTGGAGTGCCATTGGGATCCGGGTCGAAGCTGGCGCCCGGAGGAAGTTCGAAGTTGGATTCCGATCCCGAGCCAGACGGATAGCGCTCGAATTCACGAGCGCGTACGTTGCTGCGCAGGAAACGGTTGCGGAAATCCTGCCGTGGCAGGTAGCGAGCAAGCTCGGTCAGCGCCATCTCGTAGACGCCGCGTTTGAATTCGACGACCACATCGAGTGGCACCCAGTAATCGTGCCAGCGCCATGCGTCGAACTCCGGATGGTCCGTGGCGCGCAAATTCAGATCCCAGTCATGGCCGACCAATTGAAGCAGATACCAGATCTGCTTCTGGCCCTTGTAATGACCTCGTGCGTCCCGGCGAATGAATCGATCCGGCACCTCGTAGCGCAACCAGTCACGGGTACGGGCGACGATTCGCACATGCTCCGGATGGAGCCCCACTTCCTCGTGCAGTTCCCTGAACATGGCCTGTTCGGGGCTTTCGCCGCGATCAATGCCGCCCTGCGGAAACTGCCAGGAATGGGTGCGGATGCGTTTGCCCCAAAAAACCTGGTTTCTCTGGTTGAGCAGGATGATGCCGACGTTGGGCCTGAAGCCGTCCCGGTCGAGCATAATCAAACCCCCAATTTTTGAACTGAGTCGATTATGCATGCCGGGTTGCACCCGGCAAGCGACCGGTTCCCCGGCAGTTCGCCAAATTCCCTCTGTCATTCCCTTTCGAGCGCGACCGATGAAAGCTTCCCGTTTCTTTGTCTCCACCCTGAAAGAGGCACCGACCGATGCCGAAGTCGCGAGCCATCGCCTGATGACGCGCGCCGGGATGATCAAGAAGCTCGGCACCGGCATCTACACGTACATGCCGATGGGTTTGCGCGTGATCCGCAAGGTCGAGGCCATCGTGCGCGAGGAAATGAACCGTGCCGGCGCCGTCGAGCTCACCATGCCGGTCGTGCAGCCGGCCGAGTTCTGGCAGGAGACGGGCCGTTTCGACAAGATGGGCCCCGAGCTGCTGCGCATCAAGGACCGGCATGAGCGCGACTATGTGATCCAGCCGACCAGCGAGGAGGTGGTGACCGACATCGCGCGGCAGGAGATCCGCAGCTACAAGCAGCTGCCGAAGAACTTCTATCAGATACAGACCAAGTTCCGCGATGAGCGCCGTCCGCGTTTTGGCCTGATGCGCGGGCGCGAGTTCATCATGAAGGACGCGTACAGCTTCGACCGTGACCTCGATGGTGCCAAGGCCAGCTACCAGACGATGGCGCAGGCCTACCGCCGCATCTTCGATCGCTTCGGGCTGACCTACCGCGCCGTGGCCGCCGACAGCGGCGCGATCGGTGGCGACCTGAGCGAAGAATTCCAGGTGATCGCCGCGACCGGCGAAGACGCCATCGTCTACTGCCCCGAAAGCAACTATGCGGCGAACATGGAAAAGGCGGAGGCGCTCGCGCCGACGGCCGAACGCCCCTCGGCGTCCGATGCTCTTGCCAAGACGCCGACGCCCGGCAAGAGCACATGCGCCGATGTCGCGACACTGCTGGGCGTGCCGCTCGCCACGACGGTGAAATCGCTGGTGCTGGCGACGGACAAGCTCGATGCCAAGGGTGAGATCGTCGGCGCGCAGATCTGGCTGCTTCTGCTGCGTGGCGACCACGACATGAACGAGATCAAGGTCGGCAAGCTGCCAGGCCTGGACAAGGGTTTTCGTTTTGCTTCTATCCCCGAGATCGATGCGCACTTCGGCTGCAAGCCGGGCTACCTGGGACCGCTGAACCTGAAGCAGCCGGTGCGCATGGTGGCCGACCGCGAGGTGGCAGTGCTGGCCGACTGGATCACCGGCGCCAACGAAGTCGATTTCCACATGACCGGTGTCAACTGGGGCCGTGATCTGCCGGAGCCCGAGCTCGTCGCCGATATCCGCAACGTCGTGGCCGGCGATCCGTCCCCCGACGGCAAGGGCCTGCTCGCGATCGAGCGCGGCATCGAGGTCGGCCACATCTTCGTGCTCGGCACCAAGTACAGCAAGGCGATGGATGCGACCTTCCTGGACGAAGCCGGCAAGCCGCAGTACCTGGAGATGGGTTGCTACGGCATCGGCGTCACGCGCCTGCCCGCAGCGGCGATCGAGCAGAACCACGACGAGCGCGGCATCATCTGGCCCGACGCGATCGCGCCCTTCACAGTCGCGGTCTGCCCGATCGGCATGGACCGCAGCGCCGAGGTCAAGGTTGCGGCCGAGGCGCTGTACGAGCAACTGCTCGCCGCCGGCGCCGACGTGATCCTCGACGACCGTGGCGAACGTCCCGGCGCGATGTTCGCCGACTGGGAACTGATCGGCGTGCCGCACCGCATCGTGATCTCCGACCGTGGCCTCAAGGAAGGCCAGTTCGAATACCAGCATCGACGCGAGACGGCGCCGACCAAGGTTCCCGCCGCTGCGGCGGCATCCTTCATCGTGTCCAAACTCGCGGTATGAAAGGACTGTCGCGCCGCCTCTGTCTGGGCGGTGCGGCTGCAGGCGCGTGGTCGCTGTCGATGCCGCTGACCGCATGGGCCGGCGCGCAGATCGAGGAACCGTTGATCGACGCAGTGCGCAGCGCGCTGAGTTCGGCGATCCACAACCGCGCGCCACCGGTGCCGGAATTCGCGGGCACCGAGCCCCGGATGGCCTATCTGCGCTGGCTTGCCGAGATGAGCCAGCGCCTTGGCAAAAAACTGCCGGATGCCCAGACGCGCCGTGAATTCCTGCAGACTGCCTGGTACGAGAGCAAACGCGCCGGACTCGACGTCAGCTTGGCGCTGGGTTTGATCCAGGTCGAGAGCAATTTCCGAAAGTTCGCAGTGTCGAGTGCAGGCGCGCGCGGCTACATGCAGGTCATGCCCTTCTGGACTCGCGTGATCGGCGATGGGGACCCGGCCAAGCTGTTCCACATGCAGACCAACCTGCGCTTCGGCTGCGTGATCTTGCGGCATTACCTCGACAGGGAACGCGGGGACTTGTTCATGGCGCTTGGCCGCTACAACGGCAGCCGCGGCAAGGCGCCGTATCCGAACGCGGTCTTCGCCAATCAGCGGCTCTGGGTCTTCGACGACCGCGAGGCCCGCGCCTAGATTCCTACGGGTTCCCTGGCTGGACCCGCGTCACCATCACCTGGTCGATGCGATGGCTGTCGACGTCCATCACCTCGAAGGTGTAGCCCGTCGAACTCACCGTGTCTGTCTTCTTGGGCACGCGCCGCAGCATCACCATCAGGAAGCCGGCCAGCGTTTCATACTCGTCGGCGTGTGGCAGCACGTCAATATTGAGCGCGCGCAGCACGTCCTGGATCGGAGTGACGCCGTCCATCAGCCATGAGCTGTCGTCGCGCTGCACGATCTGCTGCTCCTCGTCCTGCGGGCCCACGAGGTCGCCCATCACCGTGCTCATGACGTCGTTCAGCGTGATCACGCCCACCACCAGGCTGTATTCGTTCACCACGATCGCAAAGTCCTCCTTCGCCTGACGGAACTGTTCGAGCACCTCTGTGAGCGAAACGCGGTCGAACACCACGAGCGCCTTGTGCAGCGGCACGCCCTGGTCGAGCGCCAGCGGCTGGCTGCTCAGCACGCGCTGGAACATGTCCTTGGCGTCGACGTAGCCGAGCACGTGGTCGATGTCGCCGTCGCAGATCGGGTAGGCCGAGAAGGGCTCGGCCACGATGCGCGCGCGCAGCACCGATTCCGGGTCGTCCTTCTGGAACCAGACGATCCGGTCGCGCGAGGTCATCACGCTGTTGACCAGCCGCGTGTCGAGCTCGAACACGTTCGCGATCACCTGCTGCTCGCGCACCGCCAGCACGCCGGCCCGTGCGCCGGCCTCGGTCATGGCGAGGATGTCGGCCGAGGTGATCGTCTCCGCACGGTGTGCCGGCAGGCCCAGCAGCTTGAAGAGCAGATCGGTGCAATGGGTGAAAAGCCAGACCAGGGGCTTCAGTGCGGTGATCAGCACCTGCATCGGCGCGACCATGCGCACGGCGAGCCGTTCCGGGTCGTTCATGCCGAGGCGCTTCGGGAACAGGTCGGCGAAGACCAGGAACACCGCGATGATCGTGACGAACGAGGCCGCGAAGGCCGCACCCTGCGCCGTCTCCGCGCTGAACCAGAGGCCGAACAGTTGCGCAAAGTAGGGGCTGAGCGAGCCTTCGCCGACCACACCGCCAAGAATGGCCACCGCATTGAGCCCGATCTGCACCACGGTGAAGTAGTGGCCGGGTTGTTCCTGGATGCGCAGCACGCGCTCGGCGCGCACATCGCCTTCGTCCGCCATCTGGCGCAGACGCAGCCGGCGCGAGGCGGCGAGGCAGATCTCGGCCAGAGAGAAGAAGGCGCTCGTCGCGATCAGGAGGACGATGACGAGCAGGCTTTGGGTCAGGTTCATGAGGTCGATCTGGGAAGACCGACATGGTGCCAGACGCGCGCGGCCCAGGCCTACTGAACGAACCCGATCCGGCTGCGTGCGGCGCTGCCACGAGGCAGGTCGGCGACATGGATCTCGTCGCGCCGCGCAAGGCGTGCATTGCCAAAGCCTGTCATCAGCGCACGGCGCATCTCGCGCGGCGCCATCGCCGCGAGGTGGTCGAGCACATCGTCCTGCGGTTCGGGCGTGAGAAGCCGGCCCCAGTCGTGGCTCTCGCGGATCGACACGTACAGCTGGCGCGCGATCTGCCGCGCCGCTTCGAGCGAAGGGGCTTCGACCTCGAACACGTTCATGCGGTTCAGGATCGGCTCGGGAATGCCGCGTTCGTCGTTGGCGGTGGTGATCCAGATCACCTGGCTGGCATCGATCGGCACCTCGGCGAACTCGTCGATGAAGGCGTGCGCGGTGTCGTGCTCGAGCAGGTTGTAGAGCGCGCCCAGCGGGTCGTACTGCGCGTCGGCACCGGCCTTGTCGATCTCGTCGATCACCATCACGGGGTTGGCGTATTCGCCATCGACCAGCGCTTCGAACACCTTGCCGGGCTTTGCGCCTTTCCATTGGGACGAGGCGCCGGACAGCAGCCAGCCGGCCGTCATGGAGCTCATCGGCACCAGCGACATTCCAGTGCCGAGCAGCTCGGCGAGCTTCTTTGCGAAGTGGGTCTTGCCGATGCCGGGCGGGCCGAGCAGCAGCATCGGCGTGACCTCGAGGCCGTCGCGGCTGTCCTGCGCGAGCGCGACATGGCGGCGCACGTCGTCGAGCACTTCAGTGAAGTTGGGTAACTGGGCGTAGAGCTCGGCCATCTCGGGGATGCCGCTCGGCTTGACCTGGAAGCGGTCGGGACCGCGTTCGAGCATACGCTCGTAGGTGCTGCGCAGATGTTCGTGTTCGCGCTCGGGCAGCTTGGCCAGCTTGCGCTCGACATCGTGTCGCTGGTAGACACTGCGCAGCTGGGCTACCGGCAACTGGAACGGCGATCTGGCGGAGGTGGCCAGAGCCGAGGGAACGAGATCGCGGGAAGGGCGGAAATCCATGAACACCTCCGGTTTCGAACACGCCAGCACAGCATAAGCCGTGCCTAGTGCCGACGGGGTCTCCGCCGCGATGGGAAGCGCCGGTTGTGGCGCTCGCGCATCAGGCTTCGAGTGTCAGGCGGCGCTGCCGCCGACGACCTGCTGCAGCTCACCCGACTCGTACATCTCCATCATGATGTCCGAGCCGCCGACGAACTCTCCCTTGACGTAGAGCTGCGGGATCGTGGGCCAGTTGCTGTATTCCTTGATGCCCTGGCGGATTTCCTG
>CAIQMJ010000632.1 GCA_903872875.1 uncultured Variovorax sp. | reverse complement strand
GTTCAACCGTTCTTGGTCGGCAGGTCGGGGACAGTCGGTGCGTCACGCTCCAGCGACGCCACATCCGTTTCCGGATCGCCAGGCGCCAGCCCATCAGCGCTCGGGCTGAGCTTGCGCATGGCCTTGTCACGCAGCTTCTCTTCTTTCTTCTTCTTCTTGGCCAGTTCTTTCTGGCGCTTCTCGTAGCCGTAATTGGGTGCTGCCACTGCTTCTCCTTGTGCGAAACAGTCCGAGTGACTGTACTTGCTCTGACTGTACGCGATAACCGTCGAGGTTCAGAGCGCGGCGAGCGCCTGTTCGAGGTCGGCCTGAAGGTCGCCGACGGCCTCCAGTCCGACGGAAAAGCGCACCAGCGTGCCCCGATGCGGCCAGCGCGCGACGCTCGCATCGCGCATCAGCCCGATGTCGTACGGAACGACCAGACTGATCGGTCCGCCCCACGAATAGCCCAGGCGGAACAACTGCAGGCTGTCGCAGAAGCAATCGACCTGGTCGGCACTGTAGCGCTCGTCGAACACAACCGAGAACAGGCCTGCGGCCAGGCCATCGCCACCGGGTACATCGCCGGCGCACAGGCGCTGCCAGTTGGCATGGCCCGGAGATCCAGGCAACGCCGGGTGGAGCACCTGGGCAATCTCTTCGCGGCCTTCGAACCAGCGCGCCAGAATGCGCGCGTTGCGGTCATGCGCCGCATAGCGCAGTTCGATGCTCGGGAGGGAACGCAGCAGCAGTTCAGCGTCGTTGGCACCGACGCCGAAGCCCATGCGCATGTGCGTGAGCTTGAGCGCGTTGTGCAGGCGGTCGTCGCGCGTGACGACGCTGCCCATGAGCACGTCGCCGCCGCCGCTCGGATACTTGGTGAGTGCGTGCACCGAAATGTCGACGCCCAGCCCATTGCCCAGATCAAATGGAGAAAATGCGAGCCCCGCACCCCACGTGTTGTCGAGCGCGGCCACCACACCTCGGTTACGGCACAGCCGAACCAGCGCAGGCAGATCCGGAAACTCCATCGTCACGGAGCCAGCGGCCTCGAGCCAGACCAGACGCGTGCGCTCGGACAGCTTCGCCGCCAGATCAGCCGGATTCATCGCATCGTAGAGCCGATGCGTGATACCGAAATTCGCCAATTCGCCGCTCGCCAGTGCTTTGCTGGGCCCGTAGGCATTGTCGGGAATGAGCACCTCGTCGCCGCTCTTCAGCAACGCGAATGCAACCAGCGAAATCGCCGCCAGGCCACTTGGCACCAGCAGCGTCGCCGTGCCGCCTTCCAGTGCAGCGAGCCGCTCTTCCAGCGTGAAGGTGGTCGGGGTTCCGTGCAGGCCGTAGGTGTAGCCGGCCTTGGTCTTCCAGTCGCGTGCGCGCATGGCCGCCACATCGGCGAAGAAGACCGTCGACGCCTTGTGCACGCCGGGCTGCGGCGCGGCAAAGGTGGCAGGTGGAACGTAGGGATGGTGAATGAGGTCGGTGATGGGCTTGCGCATGCCGCGATGCTAGAGCATCGCGCGACCGGCATGCGGTCTCACACCGACCACTTCTTCAGCAGCTTTTCCGCACCCATGCTGTCATAGCCTTCGAACGGCTGATGAATCCAGGGGTTGGTTTCGAGGTATTCGACCGAATAGTCCGGGGTGAAGGTCGACAAGGCCTTCGTCCAGATCACCGCGCTGCGCAATTCGGTGATCGGCTGATAGTTGTTGCGCAGCATGTCGATGACGGCATGCAGGGTATGACCGGAATCCGCCAGATCGTCGACCAGCAGCACCTTGCCCGCGATCTCGCCCTTGGGTGTGGTGATGTAGCGCGCGATGTCCAGATGGCCCTGCACCTTGCCGGCATCGGCACGATATGAACTCGTCGACATGATCGCCAGCGGCTTCTCGAAGATGCGCGACAGTACGTCGCCAGGCCGCATGCCGCCACGCGCGAGACACAGGATGGTGTCGAACTGCCAGCCGGACTGGTACACCTTGATCGCAAGTTTTTCGATCAGGTTGTGGTACTCGTCATAGCTGACGTAGAGATGCTTGCCGTCTTCGGTCAACATGGCGTGTGCTCCTGGTTAGTCGGCCAAATAGGGATGGCGCATCATGATCGTGTGATCGCGGTCGGGACTGGTCGACACCATGTGGATCGGCACGCCCGTGACCTGCTCGATGCGCTGAAGATAAAGCCGTGCATTCACCGGCAGCTTGTCGTACTGCGTCACGCCGACCGTGCTTTCGCTCCAGCCTTCCAGCGTTTCGTAGATCGGCGTACAGCGCTCGATCTCGTCTGCACCCATCGGCAGGATGTCGGTGATCTCGCCGTCGAGTTCGTAGCCCGTGCAGAGCTCGAGCTTTTCGAGACCGTCGAGCACGTCGAGCTTGGTGATGCAGAGGCCCGACAGACCGTTGACCTGGGCCGAACGCTTGAGCAGTGCGGCGTCGAACCAGCCGCAACGGCGACTGCGGCCGGTCGTCACGCCCTTCTCGGCGCCGATCGTGCTCATGTGGTAGCCCGGCGTGCCCGGCTTTTCCCACTCCAGTTCGGTCGGGAAAGGACCGCCCCCGACGCGCGTGCAGTAGGCCTTCGTGATGCCCAGGATGTAGTGCAGCATGCCGGGGCCGACACCCGAGCCCGCGGCAGCATTGCCTGCCACACAGTTGCTCGACGTCACATACGGATAGGTGCCGTGGTCGACGTCGAGCAGCGTGCCCTGCGCGCCTTCGAACAGCAGGTTGGCGCCGTTCCGGTGTGCGTCGTTCAATTCACGCGAAACGTCCGCCATCATCGGCTTCAGCAGTTCGGCGTGCTTCATCGCTTCGTCGAAGACGATGTCGAAGTCGACCGCAGGCGCACTCAGCACCTGGGTCAGCACATGGTTGTGCAGATCGAGCAGCACACGCAACTTGGCCGCGAAGCGATCCGGATGCTTCAGATCCTGCACGCGCAGCGCACGGCGCGCGATCTTATCTTCATAGGCAGGGCCGATGCCGCGGCCGGTGGTACCGATCTTCTCGATGCCACCCTTTTCGCGATAGGCCTCGCGGGCGATGTCCAGCGCAGCATGGAAGGGCAGGATCAGCGGACATGCTTCGCTGATGCGAAGACGCGAACGGACCTCGACGCCAGCTTTCTCGAGCCCTTCGATTTCCTCGAACAGCTTGGCGGCCGACAGCACCACGCCATTGCCGATGTAGCACTTGACGCCCGGCCGCATGATGCCGCTCGGGATCAGGTGCAGCGCCGTCTTGACGCCATTGATGACCAGCGTATGGCCAGCGTTGTGGCCGCCCTGGAAGCGAACCACGCCCTGGGCGCTTTCGGTCAGCCAGTCGACCAGTTTGCCCTTGCCTTCGTCGCCCCACTGGGTGCCGACGACGACCACGTTTCTGCCGGTGGTAACGCTCATGATTTGTCGCTTCTCAAGATTCGGATGGCTTGCACACTCCACTGCCCGTTTTGCTCGACGAGCTCGCGGTCACAGTTGAATTCGTCGATTTCGCTGTCGTGGCCCGGCAGCACGCAGACCACGGTTTCACCATGCGCGCGCAGGCCGGCGATGGCCGTGCGGAGCGCGAGGTCGTCGTTCCAGGGCGCACGGATCGCGGCGCGCAACGGTTGCGCGGGCAACACGCCGACCAACTCGCGCACGTCCAGGCTGAAGCCGACCGCCGGCCGGTTTCGGCCAAAGACCGCTCCGACCTCGTCGTATCGACCGCCGCGCACCAGCGCATCGGCAGCACCATCGACATAGATGCCGAAACGCATGCCGCTGTAATACGCATAGCCGCGCAGATCCGACAGATCGAAACTTACCTTGGCGCCGCTCAACCGCGAGGCCAACAGACGCAGATCGGCCAATGCCTGCTGCGCTGCCGCGATGGGCTTCAGCAATTTTTCGGCCTCGTCCAGCACCGACGCGTCGCCGTACAGCTCGACCAGCGCGAGCAGTCCTTCGCGTGACGCTGCGGGAAAGTCGCGAGTCAGCGCACGGAGCTCGCTCGCGTCCTTGGCGGCCAGCGCGGCATGCACGCGCGCCAGCGCGGCGGCATCGACGGGTACGCCTGCGAACAGCGAGCGCACGATGCGCGCGTCCGCCATGTCGACGATCGCGCCGTCGGCAATGCCGGCAGCATGAAGGCTGTCGAGCGCGAGCAAGAGAATCTCCGTGTCGGCCTCGAGGCCGGCGTGACCGTAGATCTCGGCACCGAACTGCAACGGCTCCCGTGTCGCATGAGGACGGTCAGGACGCGTATGCAGCACGGGACCGCAATAGCAGAGCCGCGTCACGCCTCGGCGATTGAGCAGATGGGCATCGATGCGCGCGACTTGCGGCGTCGTGTCGGCACGCAAGCCCATGGTGCGACCGGACAACTGGTCGACCAACTTGAAGGTCTGCAGGCCAAGGGCCTCGCCCGTGCCGGACAGCAGTGATTCAAGGTGCTCGAGCAGCGGCGGCATCACCAGCTCGTAGCCATAGCCACGTGCAGTGTCGAGCAGCTGACGGCGAAGTTCTTCGATGTGACGCGCCTCGGAAGGCAGCACATCGGCAATGTGATCCGGAAGGACCCAAGCGGACATGGGGATCGGGGGCGTGGTTAAACCAGGATTCTACCGGGCCGCGCCAGGCGACCCGGTAAAGGCGTGCAACGCGGGCGTCAGGCTAGCCGATGAACCAGAGCAATACGAGACCGAGAACGATGCTGCACAGCCCGAAGAAGCGCAGTTGGCCGTCCCGCAGCTGCATCAGCTGGCTGAACCCGCGTCGCCAACCGCCGGGCGACAGAAAAGGCAGGATGCCCTCGATGACCAGCACGAGCGCAATCGCGCTCCAAAAGGCATCGGCACTCAAGCGCGTTCAGCGGCGTGGCGCGGCCGTGTTGCTGCCGGAACTGCGAAGCGCCTGGAAGAAATCGGATGACGAGGGGTCGACCACCAGCACATCGCTCTTCTTGGCAAAGCTCTGCTTGTAGGCGTCGAGGCTGCGGTAGAACTGCGCAAACTGCGGGTCGCGCCCGAAGGCATCGGCATAGGCAGAAGCGGCTTGTGCATCGCCCTCGCCCTTGATCTTCTGCGCGTCGCGGTAGGCATTGGCCACAGTCACTTCCCGTTGGCGATCGGCATCGGCGCGAATCTTTTCGCCCTCGGCCGCACCGGTCGAACGCAGCTCGTTGGCGACGCGCTTGCGTTCGGCTTCCATGCGGCGATAGACCGATTCCGTGATGGCCTCGACATAGTCGACGCGGGTGATCCGCACATCGACGATGTCCACGCCCCAGGGCTTCGCGCCCTTGACCACCGCCAGCACCTCGCGCTGTACGTCCGCCATCAGCGCCTCGCGGCGCACCGAGATGAGGTCGCGCACGGTGCGCTTGTTGACGTTCTCCTGAAATGCGTTGCGTACGACGCGGTTCAACTGCACGGCACCTGCACTTTCATCGAGGCCGACGTTGCGGATGTATTCCGACGGGTCCGTCACGCGCCAACGTACGTACCAGTCGATCACGACACGCTGCTTCTCGGCCGTGAGCATCGGCTCCGTCTCGAGACTGGACAGCGTGAGCAACCGCTTGTCGATGTACGACACGTTCTGGAACGGCGGCGGCAGCTTGAAGTTCAGGCCCGGCTCGGTGATCACTTCCTTGATCTGGCCCAGTGCGTAGACCACGCCGAACTGGCGCTGGTCGACCACGAAGAGGGTGGAACTCAGCAAGGCGAGCGCCACGAGGATCGTCGATGCGATGAATCCGATTCTGTTCATTGTTCTGGCTTTCTCAACGCACGTCGCGATCGCGCGAGCGGCCGTCACGGGCACGCATGTCGTTGGACGAAGGTGCCACAGGGATCACCGACGACTGCGAAGGGGCGGTACCGGCAACACTCGGACTGGCCCCATCGACCGGCGCCGGCACTGCATTCTGGCCGTTCATCTGCATGATCTTGTCGAGCGGCAGGTACAGCAGGTTCGAGCCTTGCTTGGAATCGATCAACACCTTGGTCGTGTTGCTGTAGATCTGTTGCATGGCATCGGTATACATACGATCGCGAGTCACCTGCGGCGCCTTCTGGTATTCGGCCAGCACGGCAGCGAAGCGGCCGGCATCGCCTTGAGCCTGCGCGATGATCCTTGCCTTGTACGCTTCGGACTCTTCCTTGAGACGGGACGCCGTACCCGTCGCACGTGGCACGACGTCGTTGGCATAGGCTTGCGCCTCGTTCTTCGCGCGCTCACGCTCTTGACCGGCCTTCAGAACGTCGTCGAATGCAGCCTGAACCTGCTCCGGCGGGCGGACGCCGCCCTGCTGCAGGTTGATGTTCACAATTTCGACACCGACCTTGTAGCGGTCGAGGATCGTCTGCATCAGCGTTCGCACGCGTGGTGCGATCTGATCGCGCTCCTCGGCCAAAGCGGCATCCATCTTCATCTTGCCCACCACCTCGCGCACGGCCGTCTCTGCGACCTGAACGACCGTTTCGGCAGGGTTCTTGCTTTCGTAGAGATAGGCGCGTGCATCACTCAGGCGGTACTGCACTGCGAACTTGATTTCAACGATGTTCTCGTCCTCGGTAAGCATCGCCGATTCGCGCAGGCCCGTCGAACGCACGATGCTGTCACGGCCCACGTCGGCAGAACGGATCTGCGTGACGACCACGAGTTCATGCCGCTGAATCGGATACGGCATGCGCCAATTGAAACCGGCGCCAACGGTCGCCTTGTAGCGGCCGAACTGGGTGATGACCGCCTGCTGGCCTTCGTTCACGATGAAGAAGCCGGTCCCCAGCCAGATGAGTACGGCGACGACGGCAATCACCCCGATGCCGTAGCCAGCATTCTTCATGTCGGGCTTGAAATTGCCACCGCCGCTGCCGCCGCTCGGCCCACGATTGCCGCCGCGCCCACCGCCAAAAAGCCCACCGAGCTTGCGATTGAAGTCGCGCCAAAGCTCGTCAAGATCGGGAGGGCCTTGATTCGGCCCCTGGCCTTTGGGACGATTGCTGTTGCCCGGCGGCGGCGGATCCGCATCGGGCCTGTTCTGGGCCGGGCGGTCGTTGTTGTTGTTCGACGATGGCTCGTCGCCGCGCCCCCACCGGCCATCGTTCAGATTGAACATGCCCTGAAAGCGGCTCCACACTGGCTTTGCATTCATTCGTTTTTGCTTCTCTCGTCAGTGGATGGATTGTGCCCAATCACTCGGCCGCCCCATGCAATTCAGCACCGGCGCCCAAGGGCATGGCATCGTCGACGACCGAACCGGAGCGCCGCGCAAGCTCGCCCCGCAAGGCAGGCAAGCCTTCACCGGTATGCGCGCTCACAAAAATACGAGGCACCCGCACGCCGTCCACTTCGATCTCGTCCTGCAGATGCAGGGGGTATTGGCCGGAATCAAGGGCGTCGAGCTTGTTGAAGACGAGCAATTGCGGCACGTCGCCCGCACCGATCTCGTGGAGCACCCGCTGGACTTCGGCCATTTGCTCGGGATGGTGCGGATTGGAAGCATCGACCACATGCAGCAGCAGATCGGCGTCCACCGCCTCCTGCAGCGTCGCCTTGAACGCATCGACCAGCCCGTGAGGCAGATCGCGAATGAATCCACCGGTGTCCGAGATCGATACCCCGCGCCTTGCATCACCAAGGTAGAGATGCCGGGTCGTGGTGTCGAGCGTCGCGAACAGCTGGTCGGCCGCATAGGCGCGCGCCTTGACCATCGCGTTGAAGATGGACGACTTACCCGCGTTCGTGTAGCCGACAAGTGAAATATTGAAAGTGTCGCGGCGCTCACGTTGTCGTCGCTGCGTGCCGCGCTGCTTCTGAACCTTGGTCAGTCGTTCGCGAGTTCGTTTGATCGACTCGCCGATCATCCGGCGATCGAGCTCGATCTGCTTCTCGCCAGGGCCGCCACGAACGCCTGCGCCGCCGGTCTGGCGCTCGAGGTGAGACCAGCGTCGGACGAGGCGTGTACTGAGGTACTGGAGTCTCGCAAGTTCGACCTGCAGCTTCCCTTCATGCGACCGTGCACGCTGTGCGAAGATCTCAAGAATCAGGAAAGTGCGGTCGTACACCGCAATCTCGAGTTGCCTCTCGAGATTGCGCTGCTGCGCAGGGCTCAGGGATTGATCGAAGATGACTTCGCTGGCGCGATGCAATTCGGCCAAGTCGCGAATTTCCGCGGCCTTGCCGCTGCCTACGAACAGCGCCGCATCTGGCGCCTTGCGCTTGCAGACGATGCGTGCCACAGGCACGAGACCCGCAGTTTGGGCAAGCAGGCCGAGTTCTTCAAGTTCGCTGTCGAAATGGGGCAGGCCGAAGTCGACACCGACGAGGACAACGGCGCCTTCCTGGCGTGGTAACGGTTCAGACAACGGAATCAGAAATTAAAAAGCGCGGCAGGTTGCCCCGCCGCGCGGCATGCCAGTCAAGCGGCAGCGTCGTCGTTCTCGGCGGCCGAGAAGTTGACTGCGCGGCCAGGCACGATGGTGGAAATGGCGTGCTTGTAGACCATCTGCGTCACAGTGTTACGCAGCAGCACGACATATTGATCGAAAGACTCGATCTGACCCTGAAGCTTGATGCCGTTGACCAGATAAATGGAAACCGGCACATGCTCCCGACGCAAAGTATTCAGGAACGGGTCTTGCAAAAGTTGCCCTTTGTTGCTCACGATATTCTCCGTGTTCAAGGAAGAGTTGTTGGACCGGGAACCTTAACACACCGTTTCAGGGATGCTCCGCCAAGGGGAAAACCCGGACAAAAATAACGGCACTTCATCAACTGAACTTTGCAAGCGAATCGCGCTCGCGCGATGCGCTCGAACCAGTTCAATCGATTCAGCTTCGATCCTTGTCTGCGTATGGATTGGTCGATGTCTTGAATTCAATGCGCATCGGCGTACCGACCAGATCGAATTCCTTGCGGAAGCGCCCTTCGAGAAATCTCTTGTAGGCGTCAGTCACGTGTTCAAGCGAATTGCCATGGATCACGATCACCGGCGGATTCATCCCGCCCTGATGCGCATAGCGCATCTTGGGCCGGAACATGCCCGCGCGCTGGGGCGACTGGAACTGCACAGCCTCAAGCAAAAGCCGGGTCAGCACCGGCGTCGACATCTTCCGCGTTGCCGACTTATGGGCTTGCGCAATCGCCTGCCAGACCGGACCCAGCCCCTGTCGTTTGATCGCCGAAATGAAATGCAGCGCAGCAAACTTGAGAAACGGAAGCCGTGTCTCGATCTGACGCTGCAATTGTTCGCGCTGATAGCTGTCGACCGCGTCCCACTTGTTGATCGCAATAACCACCGCACGGCCCGATTCGAGGATATAGCCGGCGATATTCGCATCCTGATCGGTAACACCCTGCGTGGCATCCAACAGCAAAAGCACCACATTCGACGACTCGATCGCCTGCAATGTCTTGACCACCGAGAACTTCTCGATGGCCTCGAACACCTTGCCCTTGCGCCGGAGCCCGGCCGTATCGATCAGTTCGAAACGCTGACCGTTGCGCTCGAAAGGGACTGAAATCGCATCGCGCGTCGTGCCCGGCATGTCGAAAGCCACCAGGCGCTCTTCACCGAGCCAGGTATTGATCAGCGTCGACTTGCCGACGTTTGGCCTGCCGGCCACAGCCAGCTTGATGGGCTTGCCTGCGTCCTCATCACCCGGCTCGTCGTCGGGATCCGGCAGGTTCAGCGGCTCGAGCGCGAGTTCGACAATGCCCCGAATGCCCTCGCCATGCGCTGCGGAGATGCCGTGCACTTCCCCGAAACCCAATTCATAGAACTCTGCCAGCTTGGTCGCATCGCGCATGCCCTCGGCCTTGTTGGCCACGAGCAAGGTCGGCTTGCCCAAACGGCGCAGTTCCTTGGCAATCTCATGATCCTGTGCCGAAAGGCCTTCGCGCGCGTCGAGCACGAAGACGACTACGTCGGCTTCGGCTACGGCTTGTCGCGTCTGCTTGGCCATCTCCTTGAAGATGCCGCTGCCAGCGTCGGGCTCGAAACCACCGGTGTCGATCACGATGAACTCGTGCTTGCCCTGTCGCCCGTTGCCGTAATGGCGATCGCGCGTGAGCCCGGCAAAGTCGGCGACGATGGCATCGCGTGTCTGCGTGAGACGGTTGAACAGCGTCGACTTGCCGACGTTTGGACGCCCGACGAGCGCGATGACCGGCTTCATGGTCGGTCCTTGTGCTGCGGGAACGTCATGCGGCCTTCGACGTGATGGCGTGCTGTCATTCGGGGCGATAGCCGAACACGCCGCCATTGCGCGTGACCACGACAACGGTATTGCCGGCCAGGACCGGCGTCGACTCGATGGCAGAACCATCGGGGCGGATGCGATTGAGCAACGAGCCGTCTTCGCGCGAAATGAAGTGCAGCGTGCCGGTGCTTTCGCCGACGATCAGCGAACGTCCCACAGCCAGCGGCGCGGTCAGCGTGCGATTCTTGAGACGCTCCGACAGCCAGACGCGCTCGCCGTCGGTACGGCGCCAAGCGGCCACATCGCCGTTGGACTCCGTGCCGTAGATGACGCGGTCGTCGCCGCCCAGGCCACCGGCACCGGACGCAGGCTTGCTCCAGACCAGCGAGCCGCGCGAGGTGTCGACGCAACCCACGGACGCGTAATAGGCACGCGCGCAGACGTTGTCGCCGAGCCGGCTTGCGGGACCGGTCAGATCCACGAGACGCTCGACGTCGTTGGTCCCGCGAGGTGCGGCAATCGACACTTCCCAGCGCGAAGACCCGTTGGTCGGGTTGAGGCCGGTCAGCCGACCACCTGCGCCCATTACCAAGGTATCGCCCACTGCGAGCAGGACGCCGGGGCGCTTGAGCACGAGGTTCTCGGCCGTGCGCGGCTGCGACCACAACCGTCGGCCACTCTGACCATCCCATGCGGTCATCGTGCGATCGGCGGTCTGCACGAACACCCGGCGACCCGCCACGAGCGGCGCGGTGTAGGTCTGCGCAGCAAGACGCTGACGCCAGAGAACTTTCCCGCCCTGGAGAGTCACCAGCTCATTGCCACTCGTGACCACGGAGACCAGCGATCCGTCGCTGCCGACACCAGCCATCAGTGAACTGCCGACATTGGTGCGCCAGCTCTCGAGGCCGGAGACCGCGTCGATAGCGACGACGGTACCGTCCGAACTGGCCACCGTCACCATGTCACCGCTCACATCCGTCTGCAATGGCGCGCTGGTCGCGGGCATGCGGATGGCCCACGCCTGACGCACGCCGAAGAGCGCCGGGTTGGCAGGGAGATCGGCAGGCTTGGGTTTGGCCGTTCCCGAACATGCCGCAAGTGTGGCGACCAGAACGGCTGCGGCACCCATGCGCCATGCAGGCGCCGACGGCGATGAGAATTTCAACGACTTCAAATTCATAAGGATCACTGGACGATTTTTGCGGGCGACACGCTCACGGCGACCTTCGACGCCAGAGAAGCCGGGTCGGCACCTGCCGCATTGAGCTTGACCTCGATCAAGCGGCGATAGTCGTTGCGGGCTTCAAGACCCATCCACGCCTTCTGGTATTCGGTTTTCGCCTCATCGCGCTTGCCTTGCGCCATGTAGATGTCGCCTTTTCGATCGGCGAAGAGCGCTTCGAATTCCTTCGGCACCGACGCCGACAACTCCTTGAGTGCCTCGTCGTAGGACTTGGCATCCATCAACTCGCCGGCCAGCCGAAGCCTGGCGATGGCTTGATAGCCCGGGTCGACGGCATGCTCGGCCACCCAGGTCAACGCGGCGCGCGATGCATCCGTCTTGCCCTTCTCGTTGAGCGTCTTGGCTGCCAGCAGGCCGGCTTGCTGCGCGTAGGCGGTCCCGGAAAACTTGTCCTTCATGTCGCCGAATGCGCGCTCGATCCGCTCCGCGTCGCCTGCCGTGGCCGTGCGTTCGACTTCGTCATATAGCGCCGACGCCTGCGCAGCCTTGGTGCGCTGCAGGTATTGCCAGCCATTCCAAGCGATGAAGGCGCCGGCAGCCAGCAGCACGATCCAGGTGATCAGCGTGCCATATGTATTCCAGAAATGCTTGAGCTGATCGAGCTGTTCCTGTTCTTCGAGATCGAGATGAGTTGCCATGCGCTGTCAGTCCTTGGTAGCAGGCGATTGTAGGGTGGAGGCCCAGGCGGCCACCTCGTCCAGCGCACGCATGGTCTGCGCGCCTGCGCCGTCGCGCAGCGCCTTCACCGTGACTTCGCCACGCGCCAGTTCATCGGCGCCGAAGACCAGCGCGTGCAAGGCACCGCTGGCATCGGCCTTCTTGAACTGCGACTTGAAGCTCCCCAACCCATCGGCGGTACCGGCGTGCATCTGTACCCGAACGCCTGCGTCGCGCAATCGCTGCAGCGTGCGCAATGCCACAGGCATGGCGGACGCATCGGGCACGACCGCGTACACGTCGGGCACTGGAAGCGGCACGGCCGTGCCCTGTTCTTCCACCAGTGCGAGCACACGCTCGATACCCAGCGCCCAGCCGACCGCTGGCGCCGCCTTGCCACCGATCTGCACGATCAGGTCGTCGTAGCGGCCGCCGCCGCACACGGTGCCCTGCGCGCCCAGACGGTCCGTCACGAATTCGAAGACCGTGAGGTTGTAGTAATCAAGGCCGCGCACCAGGCGCGGATTGATCGTGTAGGCGATGCCATTGGCGTCGAGGATCGCACGCAGGCCGTCGAAGTGCGCAAGCGATTCCGGACCGAGGAAGTCGATCAGCTTCGGCGCCGACTCGACCACGTCCTTCATGGCCGGATTCTTGGTGTCCAGAACACGCAGCGGGTTGCTGTGCAGCCGGCGCTTCGCTTCCTCGTCCAGCAGCGATGCATGCGCCTCGAAGTGCTTGATGAGCTCGGCGCGGTGCAGTGCACGCTCCGGCGGCTGGCCGAGGCTGTTGAGCTCCAGCCGCACGTCGGTCAGGCCGATGGCCTTCCAGAGCGCAGCGGCAAGCAGGATCAACTCGGCGTCGACTTCGGGGCCGGCAAAACCCAGCGCCTCCGCACCGATCTGGTGGAACTGCCGGTAGCGGCCGCGCTGTGGCCGCTCATGGCGGAACATCGGACCCGAGTACCAGAGCCGTTTGCCGCCGTCGTACAGCATCGAATGCTCGATGACCGCGCGCATCAGGCTGGCCGTGCCTTCGGGACGCAACGTGAGCTTCTCACCGTTCAACTTGTCCTCGAAGGAATACATCTCCTTCTCGACGATGTCGGTGACCTCGCCGATACCGCGCACGAAGAGCGCCGTGTGCTCGACGATCGGCGTGCGGACATTGCGGTAGGCATAGCGCGCCATCAGTTCGCGCACGATGGCCTCGAGCCACTCCCAGCGCGCCGAGTCGGGCGGCAGGATGTCGTTCATGCCTTTGACGGCATTCAATTTGTCAACCATGGGATCCGTGGAAAGGGAAGCTGAAAAGTCGTCACGCCAACTCGGCAGCTTGCGGGCTGCCGAAGCGCTTTTCGATGTAGTTCTCGACGAGCTGATGGAATTCGGCGGCGATGTTGTCGCCACGCAGAGTCAGCGCCTTCTCACCGTCGATGAAGACCGGCGCGGCCGGCGCCTCGCCGGTGCCAGGCAGGCTGATGCCGATGTCCGCATGCTTGCTCTCGCCAGGCCCGTTGACGATGCAACCCATCACGGCCACCTTCAGGGCTTCAACGCCCGGATACTTCGTTCGCCAGACGGGCATCTGCAGGCGGAGGTAGTCGTCGATGGTCTTGGCCAGTTCCTGAAAGGTGGTGCTCGTGGTGCGGCCGCAGCCGGGGCAGGCCGTCACGCTCGGCACGAAGATGCGCAGGCCCAGCGCCTGCAGGATCTCGTTGGCGATCACCACTTCCTGCGTGCGCGACTCGCCCGGCTGCGGCGTGAGCGACACGCGAATCGTGTCGCCGATGCCCTCCTGCAACAGGATCGACAGCGCCGTGGCGGAAGCCACCGTTCCCTTGGTCCCCATGCCGGCCTCGGTGAGTCCGAGATGCAGCGCATAGTCGCAACGCCTGGCAAGCTCGCGGTACACGGAGATCAAGTCCTGCACGCCGCTCACCTTGCAGCTCAGGATGATCTGATCGCCGTTCATGCCCATCGATTCGGCCAGCTTGGCGGAATCGATGGCCGAGCTGACCAGCGCCTCGTACATGACCGACTTGGCCTGCCAGGGCGTCGCACGCCGGCTGTTGACGTCCATCAGGTGCGCGAGCAGTTCCTGGTCGAGACTGCCCCAGTTCACGCCGATGCGCACCGGCTTGTTCCAGCGCATCGCGGCCTCGATCATCTGGCCGAACTGCTTGTCCTTCTTGTCGCCCTTGCCCACGTTGCCGGGATTGATCCGGTACTTGCTGAGCGCCTCGGCGCAAGCCGGATAGTCCGTCAGCAGCCGGTGGCCGTTGTAGTGGAAGTCACCGATCAGCGGCACGTCGATGCCCATGCGGTCGAGCTGCTCGCGGATGTACGGCACCTGCGCAGCGGCCTCGGGTGTGTTGACCGTCAGCCGCACCATTTCCGAACCGGCGTTCGCGAGTTCCTTGACCTGGATGGCGGTACCGATGGCGTCGACCGTGTCGGTATTGGTCATCGACTGGACGCGCACCGGCGCATCGCCACCGACCGTCACGATCCGCGGCCCCCATTCGACACGGGCTTGACGAGAGCGGCGCGCCCTCGGCGCCGCAGGTTCGATCGGAAGTTCATCGCTCATGGCTTTACCTCGAAACGTGCGACACCGCCCGCCTTGGCGAATGGTGTCAGATCGAAGGGCGCTCCACGCACCGATACGTCGACGCCCGAGGCACGCCCGACCACGACCGACAACGGCAAGGTTCCGGACAACGCGACCTTTTCACCAGCGCGCAAGGTTCGGCTCATCAACTGCTTGCCCCCGGCTTCGCTGACTGCAACCCAGGTTTCATCCCGCGCAGCGAAAGCCAGAACGTCGCTGGACACGGGCGGCACGCTGGCTGCCGGGACCGCAGGAGCCGTTGAAGGCACAGCCCCCACCGGCACGGGTACCGGCGCCGAGGCCGGCGGCATGGGCACCGCAGCAGCCACAGGCTCGACGACCGTGCCGGCAGGCTGTACGTCGCCGGGCGTTTCCGCCGCGGCGGGCACGCTCGCCGTGTCGCGAGAGGTGAAGTGCGAGAGCGAAGACCCGATCCGCTCGAATGCTGTCGGCGGCAGCCAGAACAACGCTGCGGCCCCGATCAGCAACAGCACGACAACCGTCAGCAAGACGCGTGAAGGCAGGCCGCTCGAACTGTTGCGGCTGGCGCGCCGCGGAAGCCCGGGACGGAAACCGGTGCTGATGGCTCGGTCCTGTTCTGCAAGACCAGGCCGTATCACGCCGGGAAGCTTGGCGAGCACTGGCGCCGCGTCGACATGCAACGCCCGACAGACGCTCGCTGCCAACGCACGCGCAAACACGGGGTCCGGCAACGCTTCGATGTCATTGCTTTCGAGCGCCTGGAGTTTTCTGACGGGGACCTTGAGGGCCGCAGCAAGCATGTCGAGCTGGACGCCGTTCGCCAGACGGGCCTCGCGCAGCATGTCGCCAGCCGTCAGGGCCATGTTGTCTTCTGCAACCGGCGGTTGCACGGAGGAAGCAGCGAATTCGCTGGCTCGTTCAATCATTGAAATTCCCGCGCTCGTACGCAATAGCTTCCCGCGATTGCGGAAAGCGCCTTTGCAATTGCCCGCCAAGCTGGCCCATTGCCTCACGATCATCCAGTTGACGCTCGATCCGGATACCGAGCCAGAGCGTCTCGGCGTTGGCCGAGGGGCCATTGTTGACGCGCCGCGCATAGAACTGTGCGTGCGCCCAATCCTTTCGCTGCACGAGCACCGCAGCAAGATTGAAGCCGATCAATGGATTGCCGGCATCGAGTTCATAGGCTTGGCGCAGGCTTCGCTCCGCGTCGTCGAGCCGCCCAGCTCTGACGTCGCATGCTCCCTGCGTCATCAGCGTCTTCGCCCGATCTGCATATGCAGGAACGGCCAATGCCTGCGTAAATTGGTGCGCAGCGTCGCCATAGCGACTTTCCTGGCAGAGCAACCAGCCGTAGTTGTGCAGCGAATTGGCATCACGCGGATTGAGTGCGATGGCACGACGGAAACTGTCCTCCGCCAGCGCCGGCTCGTCGAGTCGCATGTAGACCAGCCCCCGCAGGTTGTAGGCATCGGCAAACGTGGGATCAGCCGTGATCGCCTGCTTGATTTCGTCCAGCGCAATCGTGGCCTGACCCTGCTGGAAGTAGCCAATGGCCAACTCGAGTCGGATGCGCGCCCGCTTGCGGCCCGCCGGCTCGTCGGACGCGGTGATCATGTCGGCGCTGACCGCAGGATCCGAGCTCCCCGAACGCAGTGCGCAGCCTGCCAGCGTGATGAACGCCAATATGGCCAAGAGCAACGCGGGGTGCCACCCATCGCGCACACCCGAAAACGCCGCCGCCATCGCCTCAGCGCTCCTGGGTCGCCGCCGGCCGCCGCGCGGGATGCAACACCACGGTGCGGCGTTGCGCCATCCGCTCGGCAGCATGCGTGCGATCCTTGACGTCGCCTGCGAGCTGCCCGCAGGCGGCATCGATGTCGTCGCCGCGCGTCTTGCGAACAGTCGTGACGATCCCGGCCTCACTGAGTGTCTTGGCAAAAGCCAGCACGCGCGGCTGCGGCGATCGGATCAGGCCGGATGCCGGGAACGGATTGAATGGAATCAGGTTGAACTTGCAGGAAACGCCCTGCTTTCGGATCAGGTCGACCAGCTGCTTCGCGTGTTCGGGTTGGTCGTTGACGCCGTCGAGCATGCAGTACTCGAAGGTAATGAAGTCGCGCGGCGCATGAGCAAGGTAGCGCTTGCAAGCCTCGAGCAACTCGGCGATCGGGTACTTGCGATTGAGCGGGACCAGATCGTCGCGCAGCGGATCGTTCGGCGCATGAAGCGACACGGCCAGCGCCACCGGACAATCAGCACCCAGACGGTCGATCATCGGCACGACGCCGGAAGTCGACACCGTCACGCGACGACGCGACAGCCCGTAGGCATTGTCGTCAAGCATCGTGCGCAGCGCGGGCACGAGCGCGCTGTAGTTCTGCAGCGGTTCGCCCATGCCCATCATCACCACGTTGGAGATGACACGCTCCGTGCGCTTCAGATGCTTGCGAAGGAAGTGCTCTGCAAACCAGAGCTGCGCAATGATTTCGCCCGTGCGCAGATTGCGGCTGAAACCCTGGTGCCCGGTCGAACAGAAGCGACAGCCGACTGCACAGCCGGCCTGCGACGATACGCAGAGCGTGCCGCGATCGTCTTCGGGAATGAACACGGCTTCGACGGCATTGCCGTCACCCACATCGAACAACCACTTGATCGTGCCGTCTGCGGACTCATGCTGCGTGATGACCGACAGCGATTCGATGTGCGCCGTCGTGGCCAGCTTCTCGCGAAGGGATTTGGCCAGATCGGTCATCTGCGCGAAGTCACTCGCGCCACGCTGATGAATCCAGCGAAAGAGTTGCGTCGCGCGGAAACGCTTTTCACCCAGCCGCTCGCAGAACGCGGCCAGCCCCTCCAGATCGAACTCGAGCAGGTTGGCGGTGGTCATTGTGCGGGCTGGGTTGAACCTCAGCGTGCGTAGACGTTGAGGCCAGCGAAGAAGAACGAAATCTCGTTCGCTGCGGTTTCAGGTGCGTCCGAACCGTGCACGGCGTTGGCGTCGATGCTGTCGGCGAAATCGGCGCGGATGGTGCCGGCAGCGGCCTTCTTGGGATCGGTGGCGCCCATCAGATCGCGGTTCTTGAGGATGGCATTTTCGCCTTCGAGCACCTGCACGAACACGGGGCCCGAAATCATGAACTCGACCAGATCCTTGAAGAACGGGCGTGCGCTGTGGACGGCGTAGAACTGTTCGGCTTCGGCACGCGACAGATGGACCAGCTTGGCTGCAGCGATCTTGAGGCCGGCCGCCTCAAAGCGCGAGACGATCTTGCCGATGACGTTCTTGGCCACGGCGTCGGGCTTGATGATGGAGAGAGTGCGTTCGATTGCCATTGAGATGCTTCCTGAGTAGCTTGATTTTGAAAGGATTGGCCGCAGCCACGACGCGCGCTTGCGCGGTCTTGACAAAGCCCTAGATTTTAACCGGCGCGATCAGCATGGCGAATGAAGAAGCCATGAAAGACCGCCGACCGGTGCCAGATTCCCGGCTCAGCGGCCGCGGCGACGACCGCCCTGCCCGCCGCCGGCGTTACCACCTCCTGGATTGCCGCCTGGGCGGCGCCCGCCCTGACGCTGCTCTTTACGCTGACGAGAAAAACTGTCGGCACCGATGTAACCCAGCGATGTCTTCATCGGGTCCGGCTGGCTGGCGCCGCCTTGCGTGCGATCCATCCGGTCCGAACCCTGCCGACCACCCTGGGCGTCGCGCGCCTTGCCGCCACCGGGAGCGCCGCCATTGCCGCCGCGACGCGCCTGCTGCGGCGGTCCGCCGGCATTGCCGTTGCGAGGCTTGTTGTTGCGGCCCCGGCCATTGCGTCCATCCGGTCGCGGACCACGGTCGCCCGCATCGGCACGCGCCGGCCGCTCGCCACCGCCGACCGCGGCCAGCAGCGCACGGATGTCGCGCTCGTCCAGTTCCATCCACGCGCCACGCTTGAGGCCGCGCGGCAGCACCATGGCACCGTAACGAATGCGGATGAGCCGGCTGACGGCATGCCCCACCGATTCGAACAGCCGGCGAACCTCCCGGTTGCGGCCCTCGGAAATGGTCACGCGGTACCAATGATTGGAGCCTTCACCGCCACCCTCCTCGATGGTGCCGAACTGCGCCATGCCATCGTCGAGCCGCACGCCTTCGAGCAGCTTCTTCTTCTCTTCGGCATTGATGGCGCCCAGCACGCGCACCGCGTATTCGCGCTCCAGGCCGAAGCGCGGATGCATCAGCTGATTGGCCAGCTCACCCGAACTCGTGAAAAGCAGAAGACCTTCGGTGTTCAAGTCGAGGCGCCCCACCGACTGCCACTTGCCCTGCACGAGCCGCGGCAGCTTCCGGAACACCGTCGGCCGGTTCTGCGGGTCGTCGTGCGTCACGACCTCGCCGGTCGGCTTGTGGTACGCGATGATCCGCGCGGGCGGTGGCGCGATCCGGTAGCGGATCGGCTTTCCGTTGACCTTGACCTGATCGCCGTACTGGATGCGCTGGCCGATATGGGCGGGCTCTCCATTGACCGAAATCCGTCCCTGCAGGATCAGCGCCTCCATTTCCAGGCGCGAACCCAGGCCGGCCTGCGCCAGCACCTTGTGCAACTTCGGCGAATCGGCTTCGGGCAACAGCACACGCTTGAGCGGCGGGACCTCGGGGCTCTCCTCGTCCGCATCGAACTGGCCTGAAATCACATCGGCGAAACGGATCGGCTCCGGCGGCGGCGCATTGCGCTGCGCCCGGTCTGCGGCGCGACGGGCGCGGTCGAGGTCGTCCTCTTCATCGTCGAGGTCGTCTTCGTCGACATCCTCGTCCTCGTCGGACACATCGACCTCCCCGCGTGCGCCCGCGCCAGATGCCGGCGGCTGCCGCTCCGGGACGCGTACCACTGGCTGGTCGGCGGACACCGCCGGCGGCGCCGCCGCACCCGCGTCGGCTTCGCCAGCTGCAGATGCTTCGGCTGGCTTCTTCCGCCGCGGACGACGTTTGCGCGCGCCGTCGGTCGCATCCACGGCAGTCTCGCCTGCCGCGCCATCATTTGGCGCAGCCTCGACGAGACGCTTTTCTTCGGCGAGAGGCTCCGCGGGGCTGGCCGCGTCGTCGTGTTCGGATGGACTCATGATGGATTTCCAGAGGGGGCGGCCGAGGGCTCGGCCTGAGAGGATTCGGCGTCGGGCGCTACCGCCACGGCGGGCTCGGCGGCATCTTGCGGATCGCCCATCGGGAGGCCCGGCTGCACCATGCCGGCGGCTTCGGCCAGGGCATCGATCAGGGCGCCCTGCTGGGCCGAGGTCTCGATCACCGGCAACTGATCGAGCGATGCCAGACCAAGATCGTCGAGGAACTGACGGGTGGTGGCATAAAGACCGGGCCGACCGACCGTCTCGCGGTGCCCGATGACCTCGACCCAATTCCGGTCTTCGAGCTGCTTCAGGATCATCGAGTTGATCGTGACACCGCGAATGTCCTCCATGTCGCCGCGCGTCACGGGCTGGCGATAGGCAATGATCGCGAGCGTCTCGAGTGCAGCGCGGGTGTACCGCGGAGGCTTCTCGGGATGCAGCCGGTCCAGGTGGTCGCGCATCTCCGGCCGGCTCTGGAAGCGCCAGCCGGTCGCCACGCTGACGAGTTCCAGCCCGCGCTCGGTCCAGTCTTCCTGAAGCTCGAGCAACAGCGTCTTGATCGTATCGGCGCCCAGTTCGTCGTCGAACAGGACGCGCAGTTCGCGCACCGGCAACGGCTGCGACGAGCAAATCAAGGCGGTTTCGAGAATGCGCTTGGCATCCGCCGTATTCATGGTTCGCGTGATCCGAAAAGGCGCCAGCGGCGCACGTTCAGTTGGAAGAGAGAAGATTCGAAGAGGGCGTTGCCGGCACGTGGCGAGCACAACGCAAGGCCGGCACGGATGGCCGACGAGGCCCTGGGGCCGTCAGGCGCGATTGTAATCCAGGCCCCAGGCCTGCAAGGCGTCGACAAGATCGGACGGCGGCGGCGCACGGAACTCCATCGCCTTGCCGGTCACAGGGTGCACGAAAGCCAGCCGGAATGCGTGAAGCGCCTGCCGCGTCATTCCGGCCGCGGGCGCGCCGCCGTACAGCCCATCGCCGACCAGAGGATGACCGATCAGCGCCATGTGCACGCGGATCTGGTGCGTACGCCCAGTCTCCAGCGTGCAGCGCACCACGCAGCCTTGCGCCGTACTGTCGAGCCGCTCGATCCAGGTCCGCGCAGCCTTGCCCGCATGCCGCTCGAGATCCACGGCCGCCATCCGCAGCCGGTTGCGCGGATCGCGACCGATGGGCGCATCCACCTGCCGACCCGCGGCACCTTGCCACGGCTTGTGCGCCATTGCGATGTACTGCCGCGTGACGTCGCGCGCCGCGATCAGCGCGACCAGCGCATCCATCGCGGCCCGTGTGCGGGCGACCACCATCAGACCACTGGTGTCGCGGTCGAGCCGATGCACGATGCCTGCACGCGGCAGCATGACTGCCTGCGGATCGAGCGCCAGCAGGCCGTTCAACAGGGTGCCACTCCAATGGCCCGGCGCCGGGTGCACGACCAACCCTGCCGGCTTGTCGATCACGCGCAGGTGGGCATCCTCGTGCACCACGCGCAGCACCATCGGCTCGGGCTTGAAAGCCTGGCTCTGCGGCGTCGGGCGTATCTCGATCCGGCCGGCCTCACCGGCACGTACCGTGGCGGATGCCTTGGTGGCCGCACGTCCCTGCAATTCGACGACACCGGCTTGAATCAGTTGCTGAAGGTAGCTGCGCGACAACTCCGGAACCAGCACGGCAAGCGCACGATCCAACCGCTGGCCGTGCTCCGCGGGCCCGATCAGGAAGGATCGCCACTCGCTGGCGTCGGCCGGATCGGCGCCATCCTCGGCGTCGGCAAGGTCGAAAGGCGCCTGGAGAGGGGGCGTCGATATAATCGAATGGACTTGTTTCAAGAAAGTTTCATGTGATATTTCGCTCCAAATTATCGGTTGTCCCGGGCTGGCTGGCGCTGTGCGCCGCCGCATGGCTGGTGGCCGGTTGCTCGACGACGAAGGTCGACGAGACCGCGAACTGGAGTCCCAACAAGATCTACAGCGAGGCCAAGGACGAGGCCGACTCCGGCGCCTACGACAAGGCCGTGCCGCTGTACGAGAAGCTCGAGGGCCGCGCCGCGGGCACGCCCCTGGCCCAGCAGGCCCAGCTCGACAAGGCCTACGCCCAGTACAAGGGCGGCGAGAAGCCCGCCGCCATCGCAACCCTCGACCGCTTCCTCAAGCTGCATCCCGCCAGCCCCGCCATCGACTATGCGCTCTACCTGAAGGGCGTGATCAACTTCAACGACGACCTGGGCATGTTCTCCTTCATGACCCGCCAGGACCTGTCCGAGCGCGACCAGAAGGCGGCCAAGGAATCCTTCGAGTCGTTCAAGGAGCTCGTCACGCGCTTTCCCGAGTCGCGCTACACGCCCGATGCGCGCCAGCGCATGACCTATGTCGTGAATTCGCTGGCGCAGTACGAAGTGCACGTGGCGCGCTACTACTACCAGCGCGGGGCCTACCTCGCGGCGATCAACCGGGCGCAGATCGCGCTCAACGACTATCGGGGTGTTCCCGCGCTGGAAGAGGCGCTGTACATCATGGTGCAGTCGTACGACGCGCTGGGCCTGAACGATCTGCGCGACGACGCCAGGCGTGTGCTGTCGGCCAACTACCCCCAGAGCGAGTACGTCACCCG
>CAIQMJ010000631.1 GCA_903872875.1 uncultured Variovorax sp. | reverse complement strand
GGTCAGGATGATCGAACCGCCCTGGCCCATCAGCGGCAGTGCTTTCTGGACCGTGAAGATCGTGCCCTTCACATTCGCGTCGAAGGTTTCGTCGATGTGGCTGGCGGTGATCTTGCCGAGCGCAAGCGGGCCTCCCGCGCCGGCATTGGCGAAGACGATGTCGAGGGCGCCGCGCTCGGCCTTCACCGCCGCGTAGAGCCGGTCGAGGTCGGCCTCGTCCGAAACGGAGCCCTTCACAGCGCGGGCATTGGGCCCGAGGTCCGCAACGGCAGCGTCGAGTGCTTCCTGCCGGCGGCCGAAGATGAAGACGAAGGCGCCTTCCTCGATGAAGCGCCTGGCTGCCGCGATGCCGATCCCCGTAGCGCCGCCGGTGATCACGGCGGTCTTTCCATTCAGTCTGGTCATGACGTGCATCTTTCGTTTGAGTTGTACGGAAGCAGGGAATTGCTTGTTCGAGAACAACTATGCAGGTCTGATAACCTAACGACAAGTATGCACATTTTGGTAAGTATCAAAAAATGACGACGCCTCCTGAAATCTGCGATACCGGCTGCGGGCTCAACGCCACGCTCCGCATCATCTCGGGCAAGTGGAAACCGCTGATCCTGTTCTTCCTGCGCGACGGCCCGAAGCGCTACGGCGAGCTCAAGCGCTTGATCCCGGGCGTCAGCGACAAGGTACTGATCCAGTCACTGAAAGATCTGGAGGCCGATCATGTGCTGGCGCGGACCGACTACAAGGAGGTGCCGCCACGCGTGGACTACGCGCTCACCACGCTTGGCCGCAGCCTGGCCAACGCGATCGTCCCGCTGTGCACCTGGGGCACCGAAAACGCGGCGGAAATGGCAAGCATCTTCGCCAAGCGCGACGCCTTGTCCTAGCTGGATGCAGAAGAACCGCCGAGCCGGACGACCCCTCCGCGTTCATCGGAAGCGCTTCGTGTCTCACGCACCGCTGGCTTACCTCACCTTTTCATGCCGACTGCCCGTTGGCTCCAGGAAAAGCTGCCTGAAATAGTCCCGGAAGGCGGTCATGGCCGGGGAGTATTCGATGCCCTTCTTCCATCCCAATCCGATGTTCATCGTCGGTACCGCATCGCTCAGGTTGATGGTCTCGATGCGCTTGCCTTCGAGGGACCAGGGCCTGTACACCATGTCCGACAGGATCGTCACGCCCAGACCATTGGCCACGGTGCTGCGCACGGCCTCCACCGAACTCGTGCGCATCCGCACCGTAGGCTGATGGGGCGTCCGGCTCCAGTACTTGAGCGTGGTCGCCGCCGCCTCGTCGACCGTGAGCATGATGTACGGCTCTGCGACGAGGTCGGCCAGCGTGACTTCGGCCTTGTCCAGCAGGGGATGCTTCACCGGCACCCACAGCCGGCGCGGCGATCCGAAGAAGGTCTCCATGGACAGTTCGCGCAGCACCGCATTCGAAGTCAGCAACACGCCCATGTCGTAGCGCCGCGTGATCAGGCCTTCCTCGATCGCGCCACGCTCCACCTCGTGCACCTTGACGTGGATCTGCGGATGGAGATCGCCGAAGCGCTGCAGATGATGCGGCAGGAAGTAGCCGAGCACCGTGTAGCTGGCGGCGATCGTGAGCGAGCCCTCAACCGCCGCGCCTTCGGGCGGCATGCGCTGCGCCTCATCGGCGGCCCCGAGGACAGCATACGCATGGCTCAGGAAACGCCGCCCCGCCTTGGTCAGTTCGACGCCGTGCGAATGGCGCTCGAACAACTGTTGCCCGAGCATCTCCTCGAGCTCGCGGATGGCCGTCGTCACGGCCGATTGGGAAATGTTCAGTTGCAATGCCGCGTGCGAGATGCGGCCGACTTCGGCGACCGCCGAAAAGTACTTGAGTTGACGCAGGGTGAGTGACATCCGATTGCCCTTGCCGCATGCTTGCGCGCATGCAGATGATGAAACACGAAAAACAGATAGTGACCGCGATCTCACCAATGGGCAACACGGTTTCACAGCGTCGAGGCATCTGAATTTCAGATATCAGATCGCTTGAAAACAATGCTTTTCAGCCCTGAACCGGCCCACTACGCTTCAGCCCGTTGCACCCACAACGCGGTGCCGGCAGAGCAAGGGCAGACCAGGTGAAACAGCTGATCGATCTGAATTCGGACATGGGCGAGGGCTTCGGCCCATGGACCATCGGTGACGGCGTGGACACGCAACTGATGCCGCTCATCAGTTCGGCGAACGTGGCTACGGGCTTCCATGCCGGCGATCCGAACACGATGCGCAGGACGGTGGAGCTGGCTCGCCAGAACCGCGTGGGCATCGGCGCCCATCCGGGATTCCGGGACCTCGTTGGCTTCGGTCGCCGCCACATCACCGCGCCCGCCGACGAGCTGGTGAACGACATCGTCTACCAGATCGGCGCGCTGCGCGAGTTCGCGCGCCTGGCCGAGCTGGACCTCCAGCACGTCAAGCCGCACGGCGCGCTCTACATGCATGCGGCCCGCGACGAAGCCCTGTCGCGCGCGTTGGTCGCTGCGCTGCGGGTGGTCGGGCCGGAACTCCACCTCTTCTGCATGGCGTCTTCGGTCACCTATCAGGTGGCCCGCGAACTCGGGCAGCCGGTGATCCGCGAGTTCTACGCGGACCGCGACTACGACCTGAGCGGCTCCATCGTGTTCACCCGGCGCGTCGGCGCGCTCGATCCCGCCGCCGTTGCGGCCAAGGTCCTGCGCGCCTGCACCGACGGACTGGTGCGCACCGTCGAGGGCGAGGACCTCGCCATCGACTTCGATTCCGTCTGCATCCACAGCGACACGCCCGGCGCACTGGCCATCGTGAAGGCCACGCGCGCTGCGCTGGCTGCCAACCACATCCGCGTCGCAGGTCTTGCCGAGCTGGCGCAAGGCTGACCCTTCCATCGTCTTTTCAGGAGTCTTCGATGTCCACCTTCCACGAAATTCAAAGCCCGCTGCCGGGCACGTTCTACCGGCAGCCCGCGCCCGATGCCGCGCCGTTCAAGACCGAAGGCCAGGCGATCGCCGTCGGCGACATCCTCGGCCTGGTCGAGGTCATGAAGCAGTTCAGCGAAGTGACTGCCGAAGTCGCCGGCACGCTCAAGAGCTACCTCGTCGGCAACGGCGAGCCGGTCGATCCGGGCCAGCCGCTTGCCGTCATCGAATCCGACTGAGGACGCGCATGCGAACCGCATTCGACAAGTTGCTGATCGCCAACCGGGGCGAGATCGCCGTGCGCATCATCCGCGCCGCGAAGGAACTGGGCCTGAAGACCGTCGCCATCTACAGCGATGCGGATGCCCAGAGCCTCGCTGTGAAGATGGCCGACGAGGCCGTGCGCGTCGGCCCGGCCCATGCGACGCGGAGTTACCTCGACATGGACGCCGTGCTGAAGGCCGCGACTGACAGCGGTGCCGGCGCGGTGCATCCGGGCTACGGCTTCCTGTCCGAGAACGCCGACTTCGCCGAACGCGTCGAAGCCGCCGGGCTGGTCTTCGTCGGCCCCACGCCGCACGCGATCCGCACCATGGGCGACAAGGCTGCGGCCCGCGCCGCCGCGCAGAAGGCCGGCGTACCGACCGTGCCCGGAAGCGACGGCGTGGTCGTGGAGGTCGACAGCGCGGTCGAGCTGGCGAAGGACATCGGCTACCCGATCATGATCAAGGCGTCCGCCGGCGGCGGCGGGCGCGGCATCCGGGTCGCACAGGACGCCGACGAACTGCGCCATCAGTTCGCCATCGCGACCACGGAGGCGCAGGCCGCCTTCGGGAACGGCGCGGTGTATCTGGAACGGTTCATCCGCGCGGCGCGGCACATCGAGGTCCAGATCCTCGGCGACGGTCAGCGTGTCGTCCATTGCTTCGAACGCGAGTGCTCGCTGCAGCGACGCCGGCAGAAGGTCTGGGAAGAAGCGCCTTCCGCTGCAGTGAGCGAAGCGACCCGCGCTGCATTGTGCGAGTCGGCTCTTCGGCTCGCGCGCGCGGTGGCCTACCGCGGTGCGGGCACGCTGGAGTACCTGTACGACGACGACACGGGCGACTTCTTCTTCATCGAGATGAACACGCGCATCCAGGTCGAGCATCCGATCACCGAGATGGTCACCGGCGTCGACCTCGTGAAGGAGATGCTGCGCATCGCGCGCGGCGAGCCGCTCCGGTTGAAGCAGGAAGACATCCGGCTCACGGGGACCGCCATCGAGGTCCGGATCAACGCCGAGAACGCCGCGAAGAACTTCAGCCCGAGTCCGGGCCTCG
This sequence comes from uncultured Variovorax sp., assembly GCA_903872875.1. Classification (GTDB taxonomy): domain Bacteria; phylum Pseudomonadota; class Gammaproteobacteria; order Burkholderiales; family Burkholderiaceae_C; genus Variovorax. The sequence goes on along the minus strand of CAIQMJ010000631.1, from coordinate 969 downwards.
TGTCCCGGCTCACGGTGCCCGGCGGGCCAGGTGTGCGCTTCGACAGCATGCTGTTTCCTGGCTACACCGTACCGGCCTACTACGACTCGCTGGTCGGCAAGCTCATCGTGCACGACACCGACCGCGCGAGCGCGCTCGGCCGGCTGCGCCGGGCGCTCGGCGAGCTCGAGATCGACGGCATCGACACGACGATCCCGCTGCATCGCGCGCTGTGCGACGACGCCGACGTCGCCAAGGCCGCCTTCCACACCGGCTTTCTTGAAACCTGGCTGGCCGCGAACCCGCTCGCGGCGAGCCCGAAAACCAAGGTGCCCGCATGACGACCACCACCCTGCCCGCCCAGGCCCGCTACAGCTTCGGCGGCGACGAACACCTGTTCGTCGAGATCAGCGACGAGATGTCGCTTCCGGCCTTCTTCAAGGGCATGGCGATCTGCAACGAACTGCGCCGTCGCGCGCTGCGCGGCGTGACGGAGATCTGTCCGGCCAACGCCGCTTACCTGGTGCGCTTCGATCCCGACCTGCTGCCGCCGGACGAACTGCTCTCCACGCTCCAGGCGATCGAGGCCGGTCTGGGCGACGGCGACCTGCAGCTGCAGACGCGCATCATCGAGATCCCGGTGCTCTACAACGATCCGTGGACGCACGAGACGCTGATGCGCTTCCGTGAGCGGCACCAGGACCCGTCGAGCACCGACATCGAATACGCGGCGCGCATCAACGGGCATGCGTCGGTCGATGCGTTCATCGCGGCGCATTCGGGGGCGCCCTGGTTCGTCTCGATGGTGGGATTCGTCGCCGGCCTGCCGTTCCTGTTCCAGATGGTCGAGCGCGACCGGCAGATCCAGGTGCCCAAGTACCTGAGCCCGCGCACCGATACGCCCAAGCTCACGCTCGGCCATGGCGGCTGTTTCAGCTGCATCTATTCGGTCCGCGGTGCGGGCGGCTACCAGATGTTCGGCGTCACGCC
>CAIQMJ010000630.1 GCA_903872875.1 uncultured Variovorax sp. | reverse complement strand
CCGGGGAGTCCGCTCAGGACAAGGCTGTCGCCACGATCCGCATGAACCGCAAAGTTCTTCGCGAAGTCGCTGGCGATGGCGAGCGCATGCGCCTTCTCCGGCGAGTCAGCATTGAAGTTCTCCAGGCTGCGCGTCGCGAAGCGCTTCGGGATGGCGGCTTGACCGAGCAAGGCCTCCAACCGTACCCGAGCGCGCTCGGCCTGTTCACGGGCGTCAGCTTGCCGCTTTGCCGCCAAACGCGCCTCTTCGCAGTCTGGACAGCCCGTCCAAACTTCACGCTTGCCGAGGTAGCGAACACCGCTGCTCTGATATTTGCCATGCTCGGTGCATTCCGCCAACCGCTCGCCGAGTGGCTCTGTGAGCGGCGTCATGGATGCTGCACCGACAGCGATTGAGCGCATCACGTCGCGCCCCGAGTCTTCAAGCGAACGATCCGTCATGATTAATTCCCTCGCGGTAGTTGAGATTGCCGAAGCCGGAGTGCTTGCTGGCGGGTTTGGTGTAGGTGGTGCCGCGGGCGCCGAACCTGCGGGCATTGCCGCACCACGTGCGCCACGCGGCTTGCCAATCGAGCATCAAGCTGCCCTTGGCCTTGTGGTGGTTTTTGAACTGTTCCAACTCAACTTCCAGCGAAAGCCCGTGGGCTGCGGCAACACCTGTCTCGTTTGGCGTGAAGTCATCCTGCACATGTGACCGCCGAGCTTTCTCTCTGGGAAAGCCAACAGGCTTCCCAACAATGGGTTCATTGATGGTTAACACTGGGTTAATGATGGTTTGGGTCGCATGGGTGCTACCCGTGCGCCGCATGGGCGCTACCCCATCGCCGCACCCATGCGACCCGTGCGCTGCATCAGCGCTACCCGTCGCATGGGTGCCACCCGTCGCGCTAGCGCTACCCGTCATGTCGGCGACTCGGGTCGCATCAGCGCTACCCGTCGCATGGGTGCCACGGGTAGCATCAGCGCTACCCCCCGCGGCAGGGCTGGCAAGGCGCTCGATGTGCAGGCGGTAGTGCGGCACCACGCCGCGCGCGCCGCCGGCCGCGTGTGCAAGCACGGACAGCAGCCCGGCATGCACAAGCGCGTGCACGTGGCGCTGCGCCTGCGAGCGCGAGACGCCGCAGTCCCGTGCGATTGCCGTCATGCCGACGAACAAGCTGCCCCCGGCGTCGTTGCAGTGGTCGGCGAGCTTGAGCGCGACCAACTTCCGGCCTGCCGGCTGAATGTCAGTAGCCCACACGCGTTTCATTGCGAGGATGCTCATTAATGGGCTGCGATCTGCGCGAGTGCTGCGCGCGCCGCGTCGATACTGCCGAGGTGCTCGGTCTTGCCATCACGAACCACGTAGAGGCGACACGCACCATCGATGCCGACCTCGTCGATCAACTCGGAGCCGGCGAGCGCGAACTCGGCGACCAGGGTGCGGAAAGCCTTGTCGTCAGCGGCGAGGTAGATTGCGGGCGGCTTGGCGCGGGGCTCGGCGGGCGTGCGCCCGATGTGGCCGACGAGGGTGAGGGGTTGCATGGTGCCGGTCCCTTACGCCAGCGCAGCGCGGGCAGCGACGAGATGCTGCACCAGCGAGCGGATTTGGTCGTTCGACTTGCCGGCGATGCGAGCCGCATTGAGGGCGGCGACTTCGTTCTGCGGCCAGCCGATCGCCTTCACGCCCAACTTGATCGGCGGCGTGAAGAGCCCGTTTTGAACGTCGAGATACTGCTGAGATTTTTCGATCCCGCGCGCATCAAGCACAGCGCGCATGCGGAGGATCGTGTTAATCGTCAACGCATTGGTTTGGGCGGTGGTGGAAGTCATGCGGCCAATGGTCGGCGGCAACTCCCAAAAGACCGAGACACGATATCTGCCGGTATTCGTGTTCCACAAGTGGCACGCGAATTGCCCAATGAAAAAGCCGCTCGAAAGCGGCTTCCTGCATGGGCGGGAGTTGTTAGCCGCCGCTGATGATCGCGTTCAATTTACTGAGGGCTGCATCTTTGACAAGCCCCGCGAGCGCAATGTTTCCATCGTCCGGCTCGATCTCATCCATGCCT
>CAIQMJ010000629.1 GCA_903872875.1 uncultured Variovorax sp. | reverse complement strand
TGTCCAGCGTGACCCGCGGGTTCTCCTGCGCGAAGCGGCCCCAGAGCGCAGCCAGGTGCAGGGCGCCGAAGGTTTGCGGCGCGCCGACGCGCAGGCGCCCCTGCGCCTGTCCGGCGCTGGAGCCGACCTCGGCCTCGGCGTCCTGCACGGCCTGGATCACCTCCTTGCAGCGCTGGTAGTAGGTCTGGCCTTCATCGGTGAGCGACAGGCGGCGCGTCGTGCGCTGCAGCAGGCGCACGCCGAGATGTGCTTCCAGTTCGGTGACGTGGCGCGACACGGACGGTTTCGACAGCGCCATCGCATCGGCAGCACCGACCAGGCTGCCGGCCTCCACGACCGCCGCAAAGGTCTTCATGGCCTGCAGGATGTCCATAGTCTCGAATTTCAAAACAATATGTGCCGAGTATCTGGCTTTATCGACGCGGGGATAACCAATACAGTGCGCGGCTCTGCTGTCACATCCCGTTCGCACCACGTCCCAAGGAGTCTTATGCGACTGCCCAGTCTTTTCCTCTCGCACGGCGCGCCCACGTTCGCACTCGAACCCGGTCAGGCGGGCCCATTGCTGAAGGCCGTCGGCGAGCGCATCCGTGCACTGCCCGGCGTGCGTGCCGTGCTCGTCGTGTCGCCGCATTGGCGCACGCGCGGCTTGCGCGTCGGCGCGGCCGAGCGGCCGCAGACGGTTCATGACTTCGGCGGATTCCCCGCGCCGCTGTACCGCCTGCAATACCCTGCTGCGGGCGCACCCGGCGTGGCGGAAGAGGTGGCCGCGCAATTGGCGCAGGCAGGTCTCGCGGCGGGCCTGTCGGGCGGCCAGGGACTGGACCACGGCGCATGGGTGCCCTTGCTTCACATGCTGCCGGACGTGCCCTTGCCGGTGCTGCAACTGTCGCTGCCGATCGAATTCGACGCGGCCGATGCGCTCGCGCTGGGCCGCGCCCTGGCGCCGCTGCGCGACCGAGGCGTGCTGATCGTGGGGTCGGGCAGCCTCACGCACAACCTCTACGAGTTCCGCCAGTCCGAAACCGAGGCGCCGGAAGAGTACGTGCGCGAATTCGTGCAATGGGCACGCCGTGCGGCCGTGGCGCATGACGACGCCGCGCTGGTCGACTTCCGCGGCGCACCGCACAGCCACCGCGCCCATCCTTCCGACGACCACTACCTCCCGCTGCTGGTCGCGGCCGGTGCCAGCGGCGCGGGCGAGCCGGTGGAGGTCATCGACGGGGGTGTGACCTACGGCGTACTGTCGATGGAAGGCTACGTCTTCGGCGACCTGCCGGCGGCGCATGCCACCGGGCGGGCGGCCGCAGGCATCGCGGCCATCCCTGCCTGAGCAACCCTCCAGACACTTGCCAAAGAGAAACCCATGTCCTTCGATTCCATCCTCGTCCAGCGACCTCAGGGCGCGGCCACCCGACTTGTCCTGTTGATGCACGGCGTCGGCTCCGTGCCGCAATCCATGCTGGGTGTCGCGCGCTGGTTTGCCAGTCGCGACAGCAGCGCTTTCGTGGTGAGCGTCGCATCGCCCGACCCGTCGGACATCTCGAACGGACTGCAATGGTTCTCGGTGCGCGGCGTGACCGAGGAAGGCCGCCAGCCCCGCGTGGATGCGGCCATGCCGCGCTTCATCGCCACGGTGCGGCACTGGCAGGAGACGGCGGGTGTCGATGCGCAGCGCACCTGGATCGCCGGCTTTTCGCAGGGCGCGATCATGGCGCTCGAATCGGCCAAGCTGGCCGCGGCGCCGGCGTCGCGCATCGTTGCGATCGCCGGGCGATTCGCCACGCTGCCGGAGCGCCGGCCCGATGCCGACATCCATCTGCTGCATGGCAGCGCCGATCCGGTGATGCCGGCGTCGCTGGCGCAGGCCGCACAGGCGAGGTTGTCGCAACTGGGCGCCAGCGTCACGCTGGACATCGCACCGGGCGTCGGGCACGAGCCGCATCCCGCACTGCTCGAGCGCCTGGCGGCGCACCTGCCTGCGGGTTGAGAGCCGGACCGGGGTTGGCGCCGGCGCCGCGGGCCGGCACAACATAATGCCGCGTTCCTCAACCTTGCCGACCTCTTCCGAACGCTCATCCGCCATGGCCCGCCGCACCAAAGAAGAAGCCGAAGAGACGCGACTGAATCTGCTGGATGCGGCGGAGCACGTCTTCCGGGCGCATGGCGTGGCCAATTCGACGCTGGACCAGATCGCCGAGCGTGCCGGCACGACGCGCGGCGCCATCCAGTGGCACTTCAAGGACAAGGCCGGACTGTTCCAGGCCATGCTGGAAAGCGTGGCGCACCCGATCCACCAGCGCATCGTCGCGAAGGTCGACGAGGCGGCTTCGGAACCGCTGGTGATCGTGGTGGCGCATTTCCTGGAGCCGCTGCGCACCATCGTCCAGGACGAGCGGGCGCGCAGCGTGATCTCGATCGCGGCGCACATGGTGGAGTACGCCGACGAGCTGGCGGGTTTCCGGAGCTGGAACCTGGCGTCCCAGCAGTCGATGGTCTCGAACTACCAGGCTGGCCTGCGCGCGGCGGCACGCCGGCATGGTGTCAGGTTGTCGGTGACGTCCGAGGTCGCCGCTCGCGCCCTGCATGCGATGCTCTGTGGCCTGATCGAGAGTTGGGTGATGCACCCGGCCGAGTTCGACCTGATGAAGACCGGCCGGGGCGCGCTGTGCGCGCACCTCATCGGCCTGGGCTTTCAGCCCGCCACGCTGCGCGCGTGCGGCCTGGGCTCGGCGCTGCGACCGATCAGAAGCGCGCCTTGACGAAGGCGCTGGGCCCCTTGAGCTTCACGCGCAGGCGGGTATCGATGTCGTCGTCGCGTTTCAGGTCGATGTCGCTGACGCCATAGGACAGGACCAGGCCGACGTTCCTGATCGGAAACCATTCGACGCCCAGCGCCGCGTTGTAGATGCTGCCGTGCAGCTTTCCGCCGTTCTTCCAGACACCGGAGGCGTCCGCGAAAAGGCGCAGGTCGGGCGTGATCGCGTGGCGCACACCGACCTCCAGCAACGGCGCGATGGCGTCCTCGCTGGCACTCGCCGCGTAGCTCGCCGACGCGCCATTGACGGTCGCCGTCGCGCGCGCATCGAGATCGATACGGTAGTAGGCCGCGCCGGCGCCCAGGCCGACGACGGTGTCGCCCGAACCCAGCCACCACTTGTAGGCGAGCTTGCCGAACTCGAGCTGGGTCCGCAGGCTTGCGTCGGCGGAGCCCGCGAACTGGTTCTGGCCCAATGCGAAGCTGCCGTTGACGCTGTCTGAGTAGGTCCTGTCGTAGCGGTAGTAGTCGAACGAGAATCCCTGGCTGTCGAACAGCAGCACGTCGACCGTCAGCCGCGGCATCGTGACGGCGTCGCGCTTGACGTTGCCTGAGTCGAGCGTGCCGTACGGCGTGTCGACACGCGCACCGAAGGTCGGTTCCGCATGGAAGCCGCCGACCGATACGCTCACGCGGTCCAGTGCGGGAGAAACCTCCGCTGCGGCGGGCGTGGCGGCGCAGCCGATGGCGAAGAGCGAGGCGGCGAGAGCCGTGAGGCGGATCGCGCATCGGGAGCGCCTGTCGGGTCTCTTGAATCCGTCCGAAATCACGGACGGTGGCGGCACTGCGGAAGGCGGCGGGTTCATGTTCTTCATCCTCTGTATGGCTTGGGATGGGGAACATACATTCAACAAGAATGTATAGGCCGTCGGACAACGGCGCATCGTCCTGGGCGTGGCAATCCGAAGCGGGGCGCTGTGCGGTGGCTAGCTGGACTTCAGGCCACGCAGGACGAGCGCCTCCGCCTCCAGGAAAGAGTGAAGCACCAGGTCCACGCTCTCCCGGCAAGCCTCTTCCGGGGCCGCGGTGTCGTCGAGCGGCAGCAGCACGGTGGCGAGCACGGCCTGGGGCATCGCCGCACGCAGTTCCGCCGCGGCGGCGCGCCACGCCTCCAGCGCCTCGGCCATCGGATAGATCAGGAACAGCGTCCCGACCAGAACCGACTTGCCTGCCATCGACGGGTCCTGCGGCTGCTGCAGCGACACGCTGCGGGCGTCGACGTCGTCACGGCGCAGCGCCTGCACGAGAAGTTCGGTCAGCAGGTCGTCGCGCTCGGTGCCGAAGCCGACGCACAGGACGATCGAACGCGAGGGCACGTCCAGCGAGCCCTGCCACGGTCCGAGACGCGACTCCCGGATCTGCCGGAGATGGGCGCCCACGTTCACCTCCGACAGCGAGACCGTCGAACGGCGGCGCCGGATGCGGCGGCCGAACTCTGCGCGCGCCAGGTTCTCGAGCAGGCGAAATACCGTGGCCTTGATGCGCTCGCGCTGCCGCTCGTCGATGCGTCCGGCGCGGGAGTCCGCCGCCGCGAGCGCCAGGCCGGGCAGCAGCACGTGATCGCAGTACTTCGCGAAGCCGGCCCGGCGCAGATAGGTGTGCGCGTCCTGGATGATCGCCGCCGGATTGCCGGACAGTGCACGCTGGTAGAAGCGCTGTCCCGCATTGAGTCCCGGCGCCTCGGTCAGCAGGATGGCGAAAGGCTCCATGGCGCGCACGTGCCGGCCCACCACCACGATGCACAGCGTGAGCGGTGTCGAGAGCAGCAGTCCGACGGGGCCCCACATCGCGCCCCAGAAGAGCGCGGAGACGATGACCGCGAGCGGCGCCAGCCCGGTGCTGTGCCCGTAGACCTGCGGTTCGACGACATGCGCCACCAGCAGTTCGAGTGCGGCGAAGAGTCCGAGGCTCCAGAGCAGCAGCGACCAGCCCGGATCGACGGCTGCCGCGAAGACCGCGATCAGCGCCGCCGCGCCGAGCACGCCCACGTAGGGAATGAAGCGGAGCAAGGCGCCGATGGAGCCCCACAGCGCCGCATGCGGCACGCCGATGAGCCACAGCCCCATGCCGACCACGACGCCGAAGGTGGCGTTGACGACGAACTGCGACAGGAAGAATCGGGACACGCCCTCCGCGGTCTCGCTCAGCGCCTGCACGGTCGGTCCCAGCTCCGCCACGCCGATGACCCGGATGAAACGGTCGCTGAGCGATTCATGTTCGAGGAGGATGAAGATCAGCAGCACGAAGACGATGCCGGCCTCGCCGACCGGCCCCCAGACCGACGACAGCAGCCTCGACACGATGTCGCCGGCAGTCGGTGCGGACTGCCGGATCTGTACCGGCAGCGGTTCGTTCGGCAGGGTGGCGTTGTTGTTCGCGCGCGAACGGGACGTGCTGGCGGCGGCCGGTGCGTTCTGCGGCACGACGCCCTTGAGTTCGGCCTCGAGCCGTTCGAACGGGCGCACGGTGACTTCGCGGATCGACTCCACCTTGGACGTGATGGCTGCCTTGTACCGGGGGAAGTCCGCACCGACCGCGACCAACTGCAGCGTCAGCACCGCGCTCATCCAGACGACGCAGATCGCGACGAGCACCACGGACACCAGCGTCGCCGGCGTGCGGCCCAGGTGGAACCGGCCGAGCTTGCGCACCAGCGGCGCGATCACCAGGCTCAGCACGCCCGCGATCGCGATGGGCCTGAGCACGTCCTGGCCGAAATGCAGCAGCAGCAACAGGCAGGTTGCGGGTACGACCCGACCGAGCGTCAAACGTTGAGAGGGAGAAGAAAGCGGCTTTTCCATGCATGGCCCTGAGGTCCGACCGCTCGCCATCGGGCGGTTTGCTCGTAGTGTGCCCGGAGCCATCGACCGGTGGGAGCTTCCCAGCGGCTTCGGTCCGGCGCCGGCGGCGATGCCGTCCGTGCCCGTTCGCAGTTTGCCTTCGTGACGCTCGACGGCGTGAGCGAGTCGGCGGCTTTCAAAGTCGTGCGCGCTTCTGTGCGGGCGCTATGCGCGATCGATGATCGGTCTGGCGATTGGTTGCAACTTGTGGCGCCATTGCTGCCGATTTCGGCAATCCGCAAAGATAGAATAATTTGCGGTCAGACTCGTATGGATTGCAGCCGACCATTGATCCGATTTTGGTCGTCGGGCTGCTGGTGCGAGCGGACCTGACCGTGTCTGTCCGCTGGGAGAATGAGATGATGCGCACTGTCAACCGGCGGGAATTTCTCGCGCGGTCTTCCGGCCTCGTAGCGGGCTCCCTGGCGATGCCTGCATTTGCCGCGGCCCCGATCCTCACTGTGCGAGGCGCCATCGAAGGAGCCGATGCAAGCGGAGGCCGGCGCTTCGATCTGGCCGCGCTGCAGGCCATGCCGCAGGCCTCGTTCAGGACGGCGACGCCGTGGCAGAAACTGCCGGCCACCTACAGTGGCGTGGCCCTCGGCACATTTCTCTCCCTGTTGAAGGCGAAGGGCACGAAAGTGCGGCTGATCGCCCTCAACGACTATGCGGTGGTTGCGGACATCAAGGAGCTGGTCGGCAACGGTGCGCTTCTTGCCATCGCCAGGGACGGGGCTTCATTGCCGATCTCCGACAAGGGCCCCATCTTCGTCGTGTTCCCGTTCGACAGCGACGCGAAGTTGCGCACCGACAGTGTCTACCTTCATTCGGTCTGGCAGCTGTGTCAGATCGACGTGCTGTAGTCCGGTCGCGTTCCCGGTCCATGCGACGCTTTCGCACCGTACTCATCCTGACGGCGGTCGCGCTGGTCGTTCTGGTCATCGCGATGACCGTCACATTGGCCAATTACCTGATGTGGACTTCGCAGTCGACACGCTTCAACAGCACGCTCGAGATCGGGCAACTGTCTGCGGAGCTGTTCCGCTTTGAAGTCGCGGTCTCCGATCGCTTTCTTCGGGACTCCGGCACCAGCCGGGCCGAAGTCGACCTGCGATACCAGATACTGCTCAATCGCCTGTCCGTCATCGACAACAGCGAGACCTTCGTCGCCCTCGGACAGGTGTCCGGCGGCGCGGAGGAGTACGCGGCGATCAGCGCGGCGATCGCGCGGGTGGGTACCGAACTCGCGAACATGAACAACCCCGCCGTCGCGCGGCAGGTCATGAACGAACTGCTGCCGCTCAACGGCCGCATGCTTCGACTGGCGTCGAGTACGCAAAGCGTGCTGACCGACCGCATTGCGCAGAAGCAGAGGAACCTCGGCCGAGTCGTCGCCGTGGTGTCCGCCATGGTCGTGCTGCTTCTCCTGGTCGGCCTGGCGCTCGTCGGCTTCGTGCTTCGGCTGAATCGCCGGTCGGACCACGACGCGCGGCACGACGCGTTGACGGGCGTGCTGAATCGGCATGGCTTCAATACGGCGTTGGCGATGCGTCCGGCGATGGGTGCGTGTGCCATCGTCCTGCTGGACATCGATCACTTCAAGGACATCAACGATCGGCTGGGCCACGATGCCGGCGATCGCTTCCTGATCCAGTTCGCTGCCCGGACGTCGGCGGTCGTTCAGGGCTCGCAACTCTTTGCACGGCTGGGTGGGGACGAGTTCGCGATCGTCTTCTTCGGCAGGGAGGTCGAGCGCCGCGCAGAAGCCTGCTGTGAGGAAATCGCCGAGGCGCTGGCGGTTCCGTTCGAGGTCGGCGAATTTCGATTGAATGCGAGCGCCAGCATGGGTATCGCGGTGAAGGCCTGCGGAGATCCGGAGGATCCGGCCATGTTGCTGAAGGGTGCCGACATCGCGCTGTATTCGGCCAAGGGCGCCGGGCGCGCCTGTCACCGGACTTTCGATCCCGTCATGCGCGACCTTGCGCTGCGCGAGCAGAGCCTGCGGCGGGGGTTGATCGGTGCCCTGCCGCGCGCGGAGTTCACGCTGCGCTTCCAGCCGATCGTGGAGATCAGCGACGGCAGGACCGTCGGCTTCGAGGCACTGCTCCGGTGGATGCATGCCGACATGGGACAGGTCTCGCCTGCCGAGTTCATTCCCGTCGCGGAAAGCAGCGGGCAGATCATTTCCATGGGGCGGTGGGTCATCGAGGAAGCCCTGCACGCCGCCGCGGACTGGCCGGACGACATCTTCATCTCGATCAATCTGTCCGCGCGGCAGTTCACCGACGCGACGCTGGGTGAATTCGTCGAACGGTCCATCACAC
>CAIQMJ010000628.1 GCA_903872875.1 uncultured Variovorax sp. | reverse complement strand
GCGACGGCCTGCAAAGCCCGATCGTCAAGAACCTGCACGACAAGGCCCTGGCCGAAGTGCTGGAGCGCAGTGGCGCGCAAAACGGTGACCTGATCTTCTTTGGCGCGGACAAGGAAAAAATCGTCAACGATGCCATCGGTGCCCTGCGCATCAAGATCGGTCACAGCGAATTCGGCAAGAAGAACGGTCTGTTCGAGCACCGCTGGGCCCCGCTGTGGGTGGTCGACTTCCCGATGTTCGAGTTCGACGAAGATGCTCAGCGCTGGAACGCCGTGCACCACCCCTTCACCGCGCCCAAGGACGGTCATGAGGACCTGATGGACACGGCGCCCGAGAAGTGCATCGCCAAGGCCTACGACATGGTGCTCAATGGCATCGAGATGGGCGGCGGTTCGGTTCGTATCCACCGCGAGGAAGTGCAGAGCAAGGTGTTCCGCGCGTTGAAGATCAGCGCCGAGGATGCGCAGCTCAAGTTCGGCTTCCTGCTCGATGCGCTTCAGTACGGCGCACCGCCGCACGGCGGCATCGCGATCGGCCTCGACCGTCTGGTGATGCTGATGACGGGTGCCGACTCGATCCGTGACGTGATCGCCTTCCCCAAGACCCAGCGTGCGCAGGACCTGCTGACGCAGGCGCCCAGTCCGGTCGACGAGAAGCAGTTGCGCGAGCTGCACATCAAGCTCCGCAACACCCAGCCCGTCGCCTGACACGAGGCTTGTGATGACTGACCGACCCTGGAAGATTCCGGAGTCGGTGCTGGTCGTGATCCACACGCCGCAGCTCGACGTGCTGCTGATCCGGCGTGCCGATGCCGACGAGTTCTGGCAGTCTGTCACGGGCAGCAGGGATTCGACGGATGAGCCGTTGGCCCTGACCGCGGCGCGCGAAGTCGAGGAAGAAACCGGAATCGAATGCGGCGCCGGCGGCGTGTTCGAATCGAAGCTGCGCGACTGGCAACTGCGGAACGTCTACGAGATCTATCCGCGCTGGCGCGCCCGCTATGCGCCGGGCGTGACGCACAACACCGAGCACCTGTTCAGCCTGTGCGTACCTGAGCGGCTGACGCCCCGGTTGGCACCGCGCGAGCACACCGCATGGCGATGGATGCCGTACCGGGAGGCTGCCGACATCTGCTTTTCACCCTCCAATGCCGAGGCCGTTCTGCTGCTGCCACAATTTGTGCAATGACCTCGACCTCGAACACCTTCCGGGTGGCGACCTACAACATCCACAAGGGTGTGCAGGGCATCGGTCCGGCACGGCGGCTCGAAATCCATAACCTGGGCCACGCCGTCGAACAACTGGATGCGGACATCATCTGCCTGCAGGAAGTGCGAAAGATGAACCGGGACGGCGCGCGCCGCTTCGCGCGCTGGCCTGAGTTGCCGCAAGCCGACTTCCTTGCACCCGAAGGCTACACCGCCGTCTACGAAACCAACGCCGTGACACGCCATGGCGAGCACGGTAATGCGTTGCTCACCCGCTGGCCTGTGTTGCGCAAGGGTCATCAGGACATTTCCGATCACCGCTTCGAGCAGCGCGGCCTGCTGCACGTCGTGATCGACGTCGATGGCCGGCTGGTGCATGCGATCGTCGTGCATCTCGGGCTCATCAAGGGCAGCCGGATACGGCAGATCGCGCAGCTGCGGGACTTCATCGATCGCGAGGTGCCGCCCGATGAGGCGGTGATCGTCGCAGGCGACTTCAACGACTGGGGTGCCCGGATGCGTTACGCCATGAATGCGATGGGCATGCGCGATTCCAGCGACCTGCGCGGCCCGCCGACGCTGACCTACCCGTCGCGCCTGCCGATCGCGCAACTCGACTTCATCTATGCACGCCAGTTGCGGCCGGTAGCGTGCAGCGTGCCGCGCGGGCCCATCTGGGCCCGCATGTCGGATCACCTGCCGCTGATGACCGACTTTCTGCTATAGAAAAAGTAGCTGGGATCCAAGGCAGGCTGTGCGTTGTGCGACCTGCAGACTTATTTTCATTCACTGGTACGATTCTCGAATGCTCAGGAAAACAGACGCCGAATCACAACCCGCGGGCGGGGCTGACGACGAGGGCGTGCCCATGTCGGTCAAGATCCGCGAGCGGCTGCGCGCGGCGCGCAAGCGCTTCAATGCCAACGACAACATCGCCGAGTTCATAGAGCCCGGCGACATGGCTGCACTGCTCGACGAGGTCGAGGTCAAGATGAAGGGCGTGCTCGAAAGCCTGGTCATCGACATCGAGAACGACCACAACACCGACAACACAGCGCGTCGCGTGGCCAAGATGTACCTGAACGAGGTGTTCGCCGGCCGCTACGTGCCGGCGCCGAAGCTCACCGAGTTTCCCAACGCGGAGCATCTGAACGAGCTGATGATCGTCGGCCCGATCACGATCCGAAGTGCCTGCTCTCATCACTTCTGCCCGATCATCGGCAAGCTCTGGATCGGCGTGATGCCGAATGAGCACACCAACGTGATCGGCTTGTCCAAGTACGCGCGCCTGGCCGAATGGATCATGGGCCGCCCACAGATCCAGGAAGAGGCGGTCGTTCAGTTGGCCGACCTGATCCAGGAGAAGACGCAGCCCGACGGGCTGGCGTTGGTCGTGGAGGCCGAACACTTCTGCATGGCCTGGCGCGGCGTCAAGGAAATGGACAGCAAAATGATCAATTCCGTGATGCGCGGTGTGTTCCTGAAGGACCCGAGTCTGCGCCGCGAATTCCTTTCCCTTCTTCCGCGCAATCGCTGAACGTCATGCTCGTACGCCTTCTCTACGCCAGCCGCGCCGTCGACAGCAGTCCGTCGTCCATCGAGGCCATCCTGGCCAGATCGCGTGCGCACAACACGTCTTGCGGCATCACCGGCATCCTCTGTTACGGCGCGGGGGTCTTTCTGCAGGCGATCGAAGGCGGGCGGATGGCCGTGAGCGACCTGTATGGCCATATTCAGAAGGATGCACGCCACAAGGATGTGGTGCT
>CAIQMJ010000627.1 GCA_903872875.1 uncultured Variovorax sp. | reverse complement strand
GCTTGAGCAGGGGCGCCGCGCACTGGTCGAGGCCAACGGTACGCTCGGGCTGGCCTTGTCCGATGATGAAATTGATTATCTCGAGGAAGCTTTCCTCGGCCTGGACCGCGATCCGACTGATGTCGAGCTGATGATGTTCGCGCAGGCCAACAGCGAGCACTGCCGCCACAAGATCTTCAACGCCGATTTCGTGATCGATGGCGAGAAGCAGCCGGTCAGCCTGTTCGGCATGATCCGCAATACCGAGAAGCTGAACCCGCAGCACACCGTGGTCGCCTACGCGGACAACGCATCGATCATGGAAGGCACGCAGATCGAACGCTTCGTCGCGCGCGACGGCACGCAAGGCGGCAGCTATGCCAAGCAAAGCGCGCTGAGCCACGTGCTCATGAAGGTCGAGACGCACAACCACCCGACCGCGATCTCGCCGTTCCCAGGCGCATCGACCGGTGCCGGCGGCGAAATCCGCGACGAGGGCGCGACCGGCCGCGGCTCCAGGCCGAAGGCCGGCCTGACCGGTTTCACCGTGTCCAAGCTGTGGCCGGAAGACGGCCATTACGGAAAGCCCGAACACATCGCGAGCCCGCTGCAGATCATGACGGAGGGCCCGCTCGGCGGCGCCGCGTTCAACAACGAATTCGGCCGGCCGAACCTGCTGGGCTACTTCCGCGAGTACGAGCAAGCCATCGAGAGCACCGGCGCGGATGGCAGCGACACCGTGCACCGCGGCTACCACAAGCCGATCATGATCGCGGGCGGTCTCGGCAGCATCGACGCGACGCAGACCAAGAAAATCCTGTTCCCGGCCGGCTCGCTGTTGATCCAGCTCGGCGGTCCAGGCATGCGCATCGGCATGGGCGGCAGCGCCGCGAGTTCGATGGCGACCGGCGCCAATGCGGCAGAGCTCGACTTCGATTCGGTGCAGCGCGGCAACCCGGAAATCGAGCGCCGTGCGCAGGAAGTCATCAACCATTGCTGGCAGCAGGGCGCGGCGAACCCGATCCTCGCGATCCACGACGTCGGCGCGGGCGGCTTGTCGAACGCCTTCCCCGAATTGACCAACGACGCGGGCCGCGGCGCCCGTTTCGACCTGCGCAGCGTGCCGCTCGAAGAGTCCGGCATGGCGCCGAAGGAAATCTGGTGCAACGAGAGCCAGGAGCGCTACGTGCTCGCCATCGCGCCTGAATCGCTCGACCAGTTCAGGGCCTTCTGCGAGCGCGAGCGCTGCCCGTTCTCGGTGGTCGGCGTTGCGACCGAGGCGCGTCAGCTGCTGGTGGCGGATGAGGGTGCCGAGGCGCAGCCAGTCGACATGCCGATGGACGTGCTGCTTGGCAAGCCACCGAAGATGCTGCGCGACGTGAAGACCATCACGCGCCAGTTCAAGCGGCTCGACCTGACCGGTGTCGAACTGCAGAAAGCAGCGATCGACGTGCTGTCGCATCCGACGGTGGCGTCGAAGCGCTTCCTGATCACGATCGGCGACCGCACGGTCGGCGGGATGAGCCACCGCGACCAGATGGTCGGGCCGTGGCAGGTGCCGGTCGCCGACTGCGCTGTCACGCTGGCCGACTACGGCGGTTTTGCCGGCGAGGCGATGAGCATGGGCGAGCGAACGCCGCTGGCCGCGCTCGACGCACCCGCGTCGGGCCGCATGGCCGTCGCCGAGGCGATCACCAACCTTCTGGCCGCGCCGATCGAGCTGTCGCGCGTCAAGCTGTCGGCCAACTGGATGGCGGCCTGCGGCGAGCCCGGCGAGGATGCCGCGCTGTACGAGACCGTGAAGGCGGTCGGCATGGAACTGTGCCCGGCGCTGGGCATCTCGATCCCGGTCGGCAAGGATTCGCTGTCGATGCGCACCCAGTGGTCGGACGGCGCTGAAAAGAAGAAGGTCACCTCGCCGGTGAGCCTGATCGTCACCGCCTTCGCGACGCTGGCCGATGTGCGCGGCACGCTCACGCCGCAGCTCGACCGCGACGAAGCCGACACCACGCTGGTTCTGATCGATCTTGGCCGCGGCCAGCACCGCATGGCCGGCAGCATCCTGGCGCAGACGCTGGGCCAGAGCGGCTGCAACGTGAAGGACGGCGTGCCCGACCTGGACCGGCCCGAAGACCTGGTGAACCTCGTCAAGGCGGTGAATGCGCTGCGCACCGGCGGCAAGATCCTCGCGATGCACGACCGCAGCGACGGCGGCCTGTTCGCCGCAGCCTGCGAGATGGCGTTTGCAGGCCATGTCGGCGTGTCGCTCAACGTCGACATGCTGGTCACGGAAGGCGATGGCATCTCCGACAGCCGCATGGAGACGGGGGACGCGAAGAACTGGGCGCAACAGGTCAGTGCGCGGCGTGAGGAACTCACGCTCAAGGCACTGTTCAGCGAAGAGCTGGGCATGCTGCTGCAGGTGCGTACCGCCGAACGCAACGAGGTGATGCAGGTGCTGCGCACACACGGGCTCAGCGCGC
>CAIQMJ010000626.1 GCA_903872875.1 uncultured Variovorax sp. | reverse complement strand
TGGCCGAGCCGGCCCCCGCACTGGCGCGCTACCTCGACGTGCTGAAGGACTTCAATCCGAAAGGCGGCGCGCGCGTCTATCCCGGGTCGCCGTTCATCGCGCACCACCTGCTGCGCGATCACGACAAGCTCAAGCTGTTCGAACTGCATCCGACCGACGCCAAGACGCTCGACGCGAACATCGCCCAGCTGGAGGCTGGCCGCCAGATCGCGGTGCTGCGAGAAGACGGCTTCGGCAGCGCGACCAAGTTTCTGCCGCCACCGTCGCGGCGCGCGCTGCTGCTGTGCGATCCGAGCTACGAAATCAAGAGCGACTACGGCCGCGTGCTCGATCTCGTGGGCGAATCGCTCAAGCGCTTCGCAACCGGCACCTACGCGGTGTGGTATCCGATCATTCCGCGGCCCGAGGCGCACGACCTGCCGCGCCGCCTGAAGACGCTGGCGACCAAGGCCGGCAAACCCTGGCTGCATGCCACGCTGACGATCAAGTCCAGCAAGCTGCATTCGACGCCTACGGGCGAAACCAAGCGCCCGGGCCTGCCGGCAAGCGGGATGTTCCTGATCAATCCGCCGTTCACGTTGAAGGCCGCGCTGCAGCCGGCGCTGGAACAGCTAAAGGTCTTGTTGGCGCAGGACCGCCATGCCGGCTTCACGCTCGACACAGGTGGCTGAGCCGCAGCCCGGCGGCGCATCGACCTAGCGCTGCGCCTTCACCACAGACCGCTTGGGCGCATGCACGACCTTCTTGCGCGCCATCGGTGCGCGTCGCACGCTGGGCGACGGAGGCGCCACCGTCTCGACAATGTCCACGTCATCGAACTCGTTGACCACGTCGCCGCACTTCTGCCCCTTGAGGACCACCGACAGCGCCACCTGCTTGATGCCCAGGCCCAGCAGGCCGATGGCATCCGCCGCGCTGCGGCTCAGGTCGATCACCCGACCTTCGGTGAAGGGACCACGGTCGTTGATGCGCACCATGACTTCGCGCCCGTTGACCAGGCTGCGCACGCAGACATGCGAGCCGAAAGGCAGCGTCTTGTGCGCCGCAGTCAAAGCGCCCATGTCGAAGCGTTCGCCACTGGCGGTGCGGCGCTGGTGGAACTGGATGCCATACCAGGAGGCGCCGCCGCGCTCGAGCTCCTGCAACGGCGACGCGTCCCCAGGGATGCCGTCGTCGGGCGGCAGATCCACATTCTTCGATGTCAGCTCGTAGCTCACCGCCGCCACCGCGGATCGCGCCGGCGCATTGACGGGCGCGGTCATGTCACGTTCCAACGGCGTGAGTGGCTCGCTTGGCGCTGGGCCACCGCCCTGCGACAGCGCGGCGTCGTTTGCAGCCGCCGATGGCTCCGTCGGCGGCACCGCACAACCGACCAGCACGCATGCCGATGCCAGGGCCAGCAGCCCTGCACGGCAGCGTGCCGGCACGCTCATCTGTTCCAACCGAGACGGTCGAGCAGCGCGAGCGGCGCCGTCGACTGGTTCATGGTGTAGATGTGCAAGGCGGGCGCGCCACCGGCGCGAAGCCGCTCGCAGAGCGAAGTCACGACGTCCAGCCCGAAGGCCCTGATCGAGGCCGTGTCGTCGCCGAAGCTCTGCAGCCGCAGCCGGATCCAGCGCGGGATCTCGGCGCCGCAGGCGTCGGAAAATCGCATCAGCTGCGTCGAGCTGGTGATCGGCATCACGCCCGGCACCACAGGCACGTCGAGTCCTTGCGCGCGGGCATCATCGACGAAACGGAAGTACGCATCGGCGCTGTAGAAGTACTGCGTGATCGCCGAATCGGCGCCAGCGCTCACCTTGGCCGCAAAGGCCTTCAGATCGGCTTCGGGCGAACGTGCCTGCGGATGCACTTCGGGATAGCAGGCGACCTCGATGTGGAAGTCGCGACCGGTTTCGCTGCGGATGAACTCGACCAGGTCGCTCGCATACTGGAACTCGCCGCCGGCACCATAGCCGCTCGGCAGATCGCCACGCAAGGCGACCAGCCGCTTCACGCCCATCGATTTCAGTTCGGCCAACTGCTCCCGCACCGTGGCACGCGTTGCGCCGATGCACGAGAAATGACTGGCGGCATCGACGCCCTCCTGCAGGATCTCGCGCACCGCGTTGAATGTACCGTCGTGCGTCGAACCACCGGCACCGTAGGTGACCGAGCAGAATTCCGGCTTCAGCGCGTACAGCTGCTGGCGCGCGGCGCGCAGCTTGACCGCGCCTTCGGGCGTCTTGGTCGGAAAGAACTCAAAGCTCAGGGGAAGACGCACCTGCGGCTCCTGATGTGCCGTCGCTGCGGACGGCGTGAATGAAGAACTCGCGGTTGCCGTCGCCACCCGTGATCGGGCTGTCGAACCAGCGCACGACGCGCAGGCCGAGGTCGGCGCAGCTCTGGCGCAGGCGCGCCTCGACCACCGCGTACATCGCGTCATCGCGAACGATGCCGCCCTTGCCGACCTGGCCCGGCTGCAGCTCGAACTGCGGCTTGACCAGCATCAGCAGGTCGCCGCCGTCCGCGAGGAACGGCACGACGGCCGGCAGTACCAGCGTCTGCGAGATGAAGGACAGGTCGCCGACGACCAGGTCGAAATCGGTGCGCTCGACGTCCGCCAGGTCATCGACGGTCAGCGCGCGGGCATTGACCTGTTCGATGGCGGTGACACGTTCGTCTTCGCGCATGCGTGCGTGAAGCTGGCCATGGCCCACGTCGACGCCGACCACGTGCGCGGCGCCGTGCTGCAGCAGGCAGTCTGTGAAGCCGCCGGTCGACTGGCCCACGTCAAGGCAGTGCCGGCCGGTGGGATCGATGCCGGCCGCCTTCAGCGCGCCCTCGAGCTTGAGGCCGCCGCGCGACACGTAGCGCGCCTCGGCCGCATCGGTCAGGTCGAGCTCCGCGCCTTCGGGAATGTCGTCGCGGTTCTTGGCCACGACGCGCCATTCGGCGGTGTCCGCACCCGCATCGCGCCAGCGCAAACCGCCAGCGATCAGCCGGACGGCCTGCGAACGAGACGCGGCCAGGCCGCGCTCGACGAGCAGTTGATCCGCCCGCATCAGTAGCGGTACGTGTCCGCCTTGTACGGACCCGCCTTGTCGACGCCGATGTAGGCGGCTTGCGCGTCGGTCAGTTCGGTCAGCATCGCGCCGACCTTCTTCAGGTGCAGGCGCGCGACCTTTTCGTCGAGGTGCTTGGGCAGCACGTAGACCTTGCCCGATTCGTAGGCGTCGGGCTTGGTGAAGAGCTCGATCTGGGCGATGGTCTGGTTCGCGAAGGACGACGACATCACGAAGCTCGGATGGCCCGTGCCGCAGCCCAGGTTCACCAGCCGGCCCTTGGCCAGCAGGATGATCTTCTTGCCGTCCGGGAAGGTGATGTGGTCGACCTGCGGCTTGATCTCTTCCCATTCGTACTTCTCGATCGACGCGACGTCGATCTCGTTGTCGAAATGGCCGATGTTGCAGACGATCGCCTGGTCCTTCATCTTGGCCATGATGTCGTGCGTGATGACGTCCTTGTTGCCGGTCGTCGTCACGAAGATGTCGGCCTTGTCGGCGGCGTATTCCATCGTCACGACCTTGTAGCCTTCCATCGCGGCCTGCAGGG
>CAIQMJ010000625.1 GCA_903872875.1 uncultured Variovorax sp. | reverse complement strand
GACATCAACAAGTACAGCAACAACGTGATGGCGCAGCAGCTCTTCCTCACGCTCGGGCTGCAGCAGAAGAAGCGCGGCACGCTGGACGCGTCGCGCACGGCGATGCGCCAGTGGTGGAACAACCGCATCGGCACCGGCGAAGGCCAGCCGGTGTTCGACAACGGCTCCGGCCTGTCGCGTGACGAGCGCATCAGCGCGGCCGCGCTCGCCAAGATGCTGCAGATCGCCTGGGCTTCGCCAGCGATGTCGGAACTCATGTCGTCGCTGCCGGCGGCCGGCGTCGACGGCACGCTCAAGCGGCGCGCATTGCGCTCGGGCGGCACGGCGCATCTCAAGACCGGCACGCTGCGGGATGCGGCCGGCGTCGCCGGCTACGTCGACGGCGGCAACGGCCGGCGCTATGTGGTGGTCGCGATCGCGAACCACGCCAATGCGGGCGCGGCGCGGCCGGCCTTCGATGCGCTGGTGGACTGGGCGGCGCAGGACTAGGGTGAAGGCCACGCTCTGGCTTTTCTCGTCGGCGGCAGCGGCACGGGCTTACCCGCTATCGCACCGGCGCGGTGCGAACCTAGGATGGCTGCCCAACAAAAGGGCTCAGGTCCCAGGAGACATGTCGATGAATCGATTCCATCAGGCGACCGCCGTCGCCACAGCCTGCCTTCTCGCTGCCTGCGGCGGCGGCGGCGATGACAACAGCAGCAGCGGCACTCTCCAGGAGACACCGGTCACGCTCACCACGCTGACAGCGGCGCAGATCGACGCCGGCACCGCCGCCAGCGGCCTGCAGGCGCTCAGCGGCAAGGCGCGTTGCGACGTGAAGGTGGTTGCGCTCAACTACGCGACGCGCGGACCCAGGAACGAGAGCACCAACGCCTCCGGCGTGCTGCTGCAACCCACGGGCAGCTGCACGGCCGCCGCGCCGCTGGTGGCCTACGCCAAGGGCACCGACTTCCAGAAGCCGCGCACGCTGGCCAATCCGCAGGACACGGAAACCTTCCTGCTGGCCGCGATGTATGCGGCGCAGGGCTATGCGGTGGTGGCCACCGACTACCTGGGCTACGCCAAGTCGGCGTTCCCCTACCACCCCTACCTGCAAGCGGACTCCGAGGCGCGCTCGGTGCTCGACGCCATCCGCGCCGCGCGCCTGGCCATGGCCACGACGGGCGGCACGCTCTCGGGCAAGGTGATGTTCACCGGCTACTCGCAAGGCGGCCATGCGTCGATGGCGGCGCATCGCGCGGCCGAAGGACGTGACGTAGTGGGCGAGTTCAACGTGGTCGCCGGCGCCCATCTCGCCGGGCCCTACAACCTGTCCGGCTCGTTCCGCAGCCCGGTCGCCATCGCGGGTTACCAGTATTTCGTGCCCTTCATCGTCACGTCATGGCAGAAGGTCTATGGCAACGTCTACAGCGATGTCAACGCGGTGTTCAAGGCGCCCTATGCGACGACCATCGAGAACCTGCTGCCGAACCCCACGCTGACCGCCACCACCCTCATCACGACCGGCGCCCTGCCTGGCGCCAGCGGTGAAACGCCGGCGCAGGCCCGCGACAAGCTGTTCCAGGCCAGCTTCCTGGCGGACGTCCAGACCAATGACAGCAACGGCCTCTACGTCGACGCGAAGAAGAACGACATGTTCGGCTGGAGTCCACGCGCCGCGACGTTGCTGTGCGGTGGCGCCGGCGATCCGACCGTGCCGCCGGCGCAGCACCTGATTCCGATGAAGGCCGACTTCGACGCACGCGGCGTCACGACGGTGTCGACGGTGGATGTCGACGCGCAGATCCAGGCGGCCTACGGACCCGGCGGCGTGGCACCGACCGATCCGACGTCCACCGCCTTCGCAATCTATTACGGCAGCTACCACGGTGTCTACGAGCCTCCGTTCTGCCATGCGAGGG
>CAIQMJ010000624.1 GCA_903872875.1 uncultured Variovorax sp. | reverse complement strand
GATGTTCCGCGCCTTCCGCTCGACGTGAGCAACGAACGTCCGATGGAGCCCAGCCTCAAACGCCAATGCCTCCTGAGACCACCCCTTGCTTGCCCTTAGGCGGATTAGATTTAGGGCGAGAACTTCCCTTGTCGAATGTTCGACCGATTTAACAGGTTGGGACTGGGTTGGCACGCACGCAAAGTTTTTGCGCGCACCGCTTTTAAGTCAGCCGCGTTTGAGTCACAATCGGCCTGGCAAGCTGCTGGGAATCGATGATAGATGCAACCGCTTCAAACCCCGTCACCGCTGCCTACGGCACTCCCATTCCGGCTGCCGGCTTCTGTGCTGCGTCCTCGTATCTCAGCGACGGCTGCACCGCTGCGCAGCGACCCCGCTCATCGCATCGGTCACCAGGTCAGAGCCCTGCGCATCGCCTCAGGCGCCTCTGGCGGTCAGTTGGCCAGCAGCTCCGGCGTCTCCCGCTCCATGCTCTCTCGCATCGAACGAGGCCTCGTCTCCCCTTCCGTCGAAACCCTCGACCGCATTGCCAACGGCCTCGGGGTGCCCGTCTCCCGCTTCTTCAGCGACCAGACTCAGCGCACGGACTTCTCGCTCGTCCGCGCCGGCAAAGGCATCCTGGTCGACCGCGTCGGTGCGGTCGCCGGCTATCGCTACGAGCTCTTGGGCCATCAGCTCTCGGGCAACCTGTTTGTCGAACCCTATCGCGTCACCCTGCTTCCCGAAGCGCAGCCCTACGTCACGTTTCAGCACCCGGGCATCAAGTTCCTGCACCTCCTCTCCGGCCGAGTCGTCTACCGCTACGGGGCGAAGGTCGTGAATCTGGCACCCGGTGACTCGTTGCAGTTTGACGCCACGGCGCTGCACGGGATCGAGGCCATCGAGGAAGGCCCGGTGAGTTACCTGTCTGTGGTGTTCACGATGCGGGACTAGGATGCAGGTCGCGCTTTGGAAGCGCTGCCCGAGCCCGGAGCTTTTCTCAATATTCGTGAAATTCATCCGGTCGGGTGATGCGGGCGGCCATATGCACCTACGGAGAATGCCTACCGCTTCTCGTAACGATGTGCGGCTTCGCGAACAGGACTGGATGCACTTCAGCGCCTGATCGTTGTCCCCAAGCCGATTCCGAACATCCCACCGTGCCTGGAAGGCTTCGCGGGCTCGGGGATTGCCTCGCGCGGACCCAGATCGAGATCCTCGATCTGCGCCTGCAGCGCGCGCAGACCGGCCGCCATCGCCGCGTGATACTTCGCGTAGACCTCCTCGCTTTTCGCGACCTCGATCCACGATTCGATGTATTCGCCGGCTGCCTCGATCAGCACCCAGCGATAGGCGCCATTGGTGGGTTCATCAACGAGGACCGCAAGGCGTCGGAGTGGTGGTGGCATGGGTTCAGTGTGCGGCGCGCATCAACGGCCGTCTAGCGGACGAAACCTACGCT
This sequence comes from uncultured Variovorax sp., assembly GCA_903872875.1. GTDB lineage: Bacteria > Pseudomonadota > Gammaproteobacteria > Burkholderiales > Burkholderiaceae_C > Variovorax. Next base: position 5,154 of record CAIQMJ010000624.1, on the reverse strand, counting down.
CGCCACACCGCCTACCATGGAGCCTGAAGGAGCCCGCATGTACATCGCCCAGATCCAAACCGCCGCCGGCGCCGTGACCATCGGCTTGACCGGCATCACGCTGGACCAGACCAACGCAACATTGAATGCCCTGCTCGAGATGCTCGGCCAGGTCTCCGATCCCATTGAGGTGACCAGCACGGATGTCTATCTTCGCGAAGCGCCAGATGGCACGCCTGCCACGATGACCTTCAAATACCTCGGCTCGCGCGCGTCGCTGTTTGCGGACCAGGAGGCCTACGCGAGCGACATGAACAAGCACCTGTCGCTGAACGTCTTCGCGTGCCCGATCGACGTCAGGCCGGACGATGCGGGCCGCATCGTGGTCGATTTCGAATCGTTCGAGCTGATCGGCGAAGCGGACGACGACCTCACTGCAGTCCACTGAACAAGCGATGCAGGGCGATGTCGACACGGCGATGCGTCCAGCCATTGCGCGCCCTGCCCTTTGGCGCCGCCCATTCTGCGTTGCAAGCCTGGATGCCTTGTGCGCAGGGGCAGGAAGAACGTGCCCGCCATCGAATCGGGGAGCGGAGGCAACGAATCGCAAGCGGGTTCGCCAATCGAGGTCAGGTCGATCGAGTCGCCCCTCAAGAAGCGATTGAATGAGCGGTGCTCCGTCGGGAACACCTCGCTCTCCGACGGAAAGCCCATTGAGGCCTCGCAGCTCGCGAGCGATACACACCCATTCCATCCGCGATCTTCGCGCGTGCGGATCGTGCGCACGATGCATGGTCGCGCCGAGGGTTTTGCGCTTGCACTTGCGCTCGTCCAAGGTCTCGCGCTCGCGCGCGGATTCATGGAGATGGCCTCGGGGTTGAGGCCGTGCGTCGTGCGGGATCGGTGTCGGGCGGCACGGGTCGACAGGCAGCCCATCGGCGCACTCAATGGTGCGGTGGTGCGGTCGGGGTCAACAGATTGACGGCATCCGGCGGACTTGATCAGCGCATGTCGCGGGGCCGTCGGGTCGGTTCGGGTGGCGTCGACGCTCGCGACATGACCCGACCCGCGGCGCACCGATGATCGCTCAGACCACAACGCCCGACGGCTGCCGCAGCCAGTGCGTGCTGGCCTGACGCAGTTGCGTGGCATCGGGCTCAGGCATCGCCTGGGCGATGCTCGCCATGGCTCGCTTGATCGCCTGCGAGACGCCCGACGACGACCACGTCGCAAACGTCCCGGTCGTCGGATCGCAACGCGAAAGGATCGGGACGTTCCGACAGCGCGCGCTACCGTCCGCCAACGCGAGGCCATGCAGGCCGAGTTCGTCACGAAGCTCGTCGATCAGCGTCAGAGGTACCGGTGTCTCGCGGCGGCGCCCGGTTCTGTCCCGGGTCTCGATCGTCCATAGGGTCGCGCGGCGTCCGCCGACGGCGAGCGCCTGATGCGACCGAAGATCACCGCACGTCGCGGCCGCGATGTCCGAGACGCGCAGGCCCGTCGCACGCAGCCATCGCATGGCACGGCGGACCCGTCGGTCGGGCTCGGCGTCACTCGCTGCGCACAGCCAGTCGTCGATGCAGTCCCATTGTTCGGACGTGAGCGTGCGCGCCATGCGGCCGCGAGCAGCCGGGACCACGGGCAGCGCCACCGCGTCGAACGGGCTCCGTCGCACATACCGCTGCGCCACCAGGAACGTGAACAGGCTGCGAAGGATGATCAGGTTCTGGCGCTCCGCTGCCGCATTCAGTGGCCCTTCCAGCGGACGCCACGCGATGGACCAGCGCTGGTGGTGGCGCGGACCGCACCACGCGGCTGGTGGGTCCCTCAGGAAGCGTCGGAATGCCAGGATGTCGTCAGGCGTGAGCGACGAGATCGGTTTGTGGCATTCGAGCACGGCCCAGAGCACGAGGCGTTCGGCCTCCCTGCGATAGGAGCGCTGTGTGGCCGTCAACGACGTCGCCACGGACAGCGGGTCCTGCCCGTCGCCCTTGGCCGCAAGCCATCGGCCGATCGCAGCCAGATCGGTGTCCACGCCAGCGAGAAGGCACGCGTCGCTCGATGCCCGAAAGATCCCCGTGTGTCCGTCCAGGTGAGCGGGCACGGCCAGCTTCTCGAGCGGGAGGAGATCGGCCGCAGGCGGACGGACCGCGGCAAGCATCGTGGCGGTGAGGCGCCTGCGCGGCTGTGCGACATGGGCGCCGATCGGCAGCCCCAGGCTCGACTCATGGTCCTGAAGCCAGGCCAGGATGCGCGCCGCCTTCAGCGCACCGACACCGGGTACCCTGACCCACCAGCGAGCCCCGACCGCGTTGATATGCGTGACCAGTTCCGCGAGCGTTGCCAGGCCCGCGCGTTGCAAGCGCCCTGCCAACGCAGGATGAAGCCAGGTGCTCACCGGATCGCCGGCGGTCGGATCCGCCGCCACCAGCCCCTGCAACCAGCGGATGGCTTCCAACTGCCGCTCGACCACGCGCAGGCGCCGCGATGCGCTCCGTCCGCCGCCACCTGCGCGGCCCTCCTCCGGATAGGCGGCTTCGTACGCTTCGATCTGCTCGGCTTCCGAGAAGTCCCCCAGCCCGCGGCTGTGCGCGAACTCTTCCAGCGTCGGGCGTGGCTCGCCCACTGCGATGGCACGCGTGTCCAGCAGAACGAGCCGTGCAGTGCCGGGCCTTTGTTCGCGGCGGGCCGCGGCCGCGAACTCGTCGCGGATCCACGCAATCGTCCGGCGCACGGCACGGATGTCGGAATGCTCGCCTTCAACGCGAAGATATCGGTCCCAGCTCGTGCGCTCGTCCAGGCCCTGCGCAAGAGCGCGCATGAACGCGAAATGCCCGGCGTGCAGCCTGCGCCCGGTGGATGGACGTTGCCGTGTCATGTCTCGATCGCACAGACGCGCGCGTCCATGTCGGCCGATCTGCGCAGCGTCAAGGTCTTGACGGCGCCGCGCTGTGCGATGCCGCTCGCGCGGCGCTTGCCAAGGCGGGCGCGCCGATGCCCGGCGGTGCTCACGTGGCACCAGGCTGAATCATCCAAGGCGATCTGGGCGACGGGCCTATCTGAAATCATGGGCGGCATTGACTGGGATCGAAGGATGCGGAACGCCGCTTATTCGGTGCCGTGTTGTTCGCATAATCATCATTGCAGAAAACGCATGCCAGCGACAACTTTTCGCGCGTGCATCGTTGCTGCCACTGGTTGAAATGCTTATTCGGCGCCGCTTCCCGTGCGAGTGGCCACTTCCAGGATGTCTCTGTCAGTGGGCTGGTCCCACTGCTCGCCATGCGTCGCCTGCGCGTAATAGCGCACCATGTCCTGGATCACGATCTGGTGCTCCCAGCCGCTCGTCTGGAGGCGCTTGCGGATCGAAGGATGGACGTTGCGCCGTTCCATGTCCTCCAGCAGCGCGCGTTCCAGGTCGTTCTGCACGTCCGGGGACAGGCGCTGGATTTCCTCGATCACGCGCGCGCGGCGTTCCCTGACCCACTGCTCCGTCCACTTCGCGTGACGCGCCGCCTGGACTTCCTTGCTCGCGGGACTGTGCGGGTCCGCCTTCGCCGCCTGCACTTCCCTCTCCGCGTGCACCCGCTTGGCCTCGCCGGGCATCAGCGACTTGAGGTACCGGTAGGGATCGCGCAGCGGCTCCGGAAAGGCCGAGGCGATGCGTTTCTCGAGGGCGGCCAGGCCGGCCACGAAGGCCGGCTCCGCGAACTCCTCCAGCAGCGCCTCGGCGCGGTCGCTGTCGATGCCCAGGCGCATGGCGCGCTCGACGTGCGCGAGGTCGACCGGTTTGGGCGGCTCGGCAAACGGGAGGTCCTGCTGCACCTTGGGGCGGATGAGGAACTGCAGGTCCGAGATGAAGCGCCCGGCCTTGTACTCCACCAGCTCGATCTCGATGTCGGTCACCGCCGAGACCTCGGCGATCGCCAGGCGCAGGCAATCCCGCTTGAAGACGCGATATTCCATCTTCGCGGTCTTCTCGTTTTCGGGTCGGCCGGTCAGGACCGGCCGCCACCAGTGCCACGACTGGCGCGCGGTTCGGCCGATGTCCTTGTAGCGCGCGCAGATCTCGTACAGCGCGAGGCCTGCGTGGGTCCGCAGCTGCGAGAGGATGGGCAGCTGGAGCCGGGCGAACACCCGGGGCTCGAGGAGCTCCTGGCGCATGTTGACCGCATACGACCACTCCACCCAGATCTCGCCACGCACCTTGCTGAGCTTGGCGTGCGACAGCAGACCGCACACCGTCCAGTAGCCGCCCTCCCCCGATGTCGGCGACTGCCATTCCACCGTGGTCGACACCATCCCGCGAAGGTGCTTCTTGATCAGTTCGAGGTCATTCGACCCGTAGTCGATGCTTCGCACCACCTGCGAGAGCGTGGTCGAGAAGACTTCCTTGTCGAGTCCCTGGTTCTGGGCCAGATGCAGCAGCACGTTCCAGCTCTTGCGAGCCAGGATGGTGATCTTCTTCTCCTTCGGCGTCCAACCCAGTGTGTTCACCGGCTTGAGCAGCGGCATGCTCATTGCCACGGCTTCGAGCTCCGGCCGCGCAGGCTTGCGCCGGGGCCTGGGCGGGGGTTGGGCGTCGATCGTCGGGTCCATCCGCGCACTCTACCGCAGGGCGGCGTGATGAGAAATCGCGATTCACCTGAAGAACAGCGCGCGTCCGCGCGGCCTTTCACCGTGCAACTCCTGAAAACCTGCATGTGAGGCGGTTCGAACAGGGGTGTAGCCCTCCCGAAAACTCTCACCTGAAGCCTGTTTTTTCTGTTGCCTGCGGGTGATCTGAGCGAATTCGACGCGATCCAGAGGGCTGCGCTGGCCTCCGCCGGACGAATCAACACCCAACGGCAGCGCGTCGCGAAGACTCCTGAGGACTCTCACCTAGGGTCCCGCCGGCCTGCATGAGGCCGCCTGTAAACACATCCGGCAACTCCTGCTGCCTCTCCGGAGAGACCTGTATCCACACACCTGAAGTTATCTAAGTCGTTGATTTTATTGTATTTTTAGTCGCCTAAAGGTATTAAAGGGTTCAGAGGATTGATATTGAATAAACCCAGACCGGTTTCCTTCAATCGAAGAGAAAATACCGTCAGAGGTGCAGTTTCCAGCGGATTTTCTTTCCAGTTGAGGCTTGGCTTGACACAATACGCGCCAGTACGCTGCTTTCCGTAAAAG
>CAIQMJ010000623.1 GCA_903872875.1 uncultured Variovorax sp. | reverse complement strand
TCGAGCGCGGCCAGGTCCGCCGGTCGCTTGGGCATCGCGCGGCCTGCCATGTAGCGCGGCGACGCGGTCGCGACCACATGCACCCGCGCCAGCTCGCGCGCCACCACGCCGGGCGTGAGCACGATGCCGCCGCCGATCGCCGCATCGAAGCCTTCGCCGACCAGGTCGATCTGCCGGTTGTCGAAATGCCAGTCAGGCAGCACCTTGGGGTGACGGGCCAGGAAGTCACCGAGCATCGGCACCAGGTAGGCGCGCCCGAAGGCCTGCCCCATGCTGACCTTCAGCGTGCCGGCCGGCTGGCCATCGTCCTTGTCGACACCGGCCACCGCCTCCTGCAGCGTCGCGAGCGCGCCGCTCACCTGCTGCAGGAAGCGCTCGCCGCCCTCGGTCAGCGTCAGGCGCCGCGTGCTGCGCTGGAACAGTCGCACGCCGAGCCGCGTTTCCAGTCGCGCCACGTTCTTGCTCACGGCCGCCGGTGTCAGGCCCAGCCGCCGTGCCGCAGCGGAGAAGCTGCCACCCTCGGCGCTCTGGACGAAGGACTCGAGGTGATTGAGCGGTTCCATGCGCCCTATTTTCAACCATTGGTTGAATCTGATTGACAGAATTCATGGCTACCGGAAAGGCAATGGAAAACCGAGACTGGAGGCCTTCGATAACCAAGCAAGGACTTCCACATGACCACCGCTTCCATTCTTTCCACTGCCGTACTGACCGGCAAGACCGCCTTCGTGACCGGCGGCTCGCGCGGCATCGGCGCCGCGATCGTGCGCCGCCTCGCGCAGGACGGCGCCACCGTCGCCTTCAGCTACAGCAATTCAGGTGAGGCCGCCGATGCGCTGGTGCGCGGCATCGAGGCCGAAGGCGGCCGCGCGCTCGCCCTGCGGATCGACAGCGCCGACGCCACCGCGCTGCGTGCAGGCATCGACGAGGTGGCGCGCCGCTTCGGCCGGCTCGATATTCTGGTCAACAGCGCGGGCGTGCTGCGACTCGGCAGCGTCGGCGATTTCTCGCTGGAAGATTTCGATCAGACGATCGCCGTCAACGTCCGCGCGGTGTTCGTCGCCACGCAGGCAGCCGTGGCCTACATGACCGACGGTGGCCGCGTGATCAACATCGGCAGCACCAACGCAGAGCGCATGCCCTTCGTGGGCGGCAGCGTCTACGCCATGAGCAAGTCCGCGCTGCAGGGGCTGGTGCAAGGCCTGTCGCGCGACCTCGGCCCGCGCGGCATCACGATCAACAACGTGCAGCCGGGCCCGGTCGACACCGAGATGAATCCCGCCGATGGCCCCAATGCGGAAGGGCTGCGCTCCCTGATGGCGCTGCCGCGCTTCGGCCGTGCCGAGGAAATCGCCGGCATGGTCGCCTATCTCGCGAGTCCGCTGGCGGGCTTCGTCACCGGCCAAAAGCGCTTCCTGGGTGACGTAGCCCACGAGCTCTGCTCCCCGCTGGCCCGCATCCAGGTGGCCTTGGGCATCCTGGAACAGCGAGCCGATGAGAAGCAGCAGGGCTATGT
>CAIQMJ010000622.1 GCA_903872875.1 uncultured Variovorax sp. | reverse complement strand
CTGGAGAAGTTCGCGCAACGCGCGAACAGCGCTGAAGATTCTTCATAACGCGGGCTTATTCGAAGGCATCGAATTCTTCGTTGGTCGGGGCATGGTCCGGTTCCTAAACTTGGTCGTACTCCAGCCTACTGAAGGATTCCACACATGCTGACCCAAGAACAAAACGACCTCCTCACACGCGTTGGCCCTGGCACAAAGATGGGAGACTATCTTCGTCGCTACTGGATGCCGATTGCAGGCGTGAGCGAATTCGACCAACGTGCCACCAAGCCGGTTCGGTTGTTCGGCGAAGACTTGGTGCTGTATCGCGACTTGAGCGGCAACTTCGGTCTTGTGGCCCGGCAATGCGCGCATCGCCGTGCTGACCTGGCGCATGGCATTGTCGAAAAATGCGGCCTTCGCTGCAACTATCACGGTTGGACTTACGACGGCAGGGGCCAGTGCATCGAGCAGCCGTTCGAGGACACGTCCGCACCCGAGCGCAACATCAAAGCAAGCATCAAGATCGCCGGCTATCCGGTGGGGATCCGTGGCGGGATGGTGTGGGCTTACATGGGTCCGTTGCCCGCGCCCTGCCTGCCCGATTGGGAGCCGTTCTCGCGCCCGAACGTTTTCACCCAGATCATCGTCTCTGAAGTTCCGTGCAACTGGCTGCAGTGCCAGGAAAACTCGATCGACCCTGTGCACTTCGAATGGAACCATGAATACTGGGACAAGCGCCTGCGCGAAGGCGAGACGGCCAACGCCGGCCCAAAACACACCAAGCTGGACTTCAGTGAGTTCGAGCACGGCTTCGTCTACAAGCGTGTGCGCGAAAACAGCGACGAGTCTCACCCCTTCTGGACCATCGGGCGCGTGGCGCTGTGGCCCATCGGTTTCTTCCTGGGTGACCACTTCGAGTTCCGCGTGCCCATTGACGACGAGAACACGCTCAGCATCGCCTGGCGCCTCACGCATGTACCCAAAGACCGCGAGCCCTATGTGCAGAAGTCCATTCCGACCTGGTACGGCCCGCTGAAAGACGACAAGGGCGAATGGATCACGAGCCACGTACTGAACCAGGATTTCATCGCCTGGGTCGGCCAAGGCAGAATCATGGACCGCACCAAGGAGCGGCTCGGAGCGAGCGACCGCGGCATCGTGATGGTCCGACGCCGCTTTCTGGCCGACCTCGAGGAAGTGGCGCAAGGCCGGGATCCCAAGGGTCTGATCCGCGATCCGGCCCAGAACGTTTGCGTGAAGTTGCCCATGGCCAATCACGACACCACGCTCAGGGGATTTACCACCGCCGAGATCATGGCAGACCCGCGGCGGCGTGCCTTCCTCACGAGCTTCTATCTGCAGGCTGGCCAGCCCGAGTGGGTCAAGCGTGCAATGTCCGAGGCGATGGGCGTGGACTATGGAGACTTCAAGGGCATTGCTGAAATGGCGCCGGGCCGGAGCGTGAACGCGAGCGAGACCGAAGGTCGCCCTGCCGGCGAGCACGTTGGCGTACACCCCGCGTGAGCCGATGAGCGACGCCACAAGCCTGTACGCCATCGTCACCGGCAAGCACGCTGAAACGCCGGACATCTGCGCCGTCGAGCTACGCGGCGCGGGAGGTCGGCCACTGCCCGACTTTTCCGCCGGGGCTCATGTCGAAGTCCGGCTGCCAGGCGGCCAAACACGCTCCTACTCCCTGTGCAACGCACCCTCAGACAGGGATCGTTACGTGCTCGGCGTGCACAAGAGCCGCACCTCGCGCGGCGGCTCGCGTGCCATGCACGAGGCCCTCATGGTCGGCGACACGCTGCAACTCACCGCACCGCGCAACTTATTCGCGCTGGCGCCTGAGGCGGACCATAGCGTGCTGGTGGCCGCAGGCATCGGCATCACGCCCATCCTGAGCATGGCCTAGCACCTTTCGACCAGCGGTGCGAGCTTCGAGCTGCACTATGTCGCGCGATCGCGCGACGCGGCGGCCTTTCTTCGCCGCATCGAGGCATCCCGCTTTGCGAACCGCTTGCGGTTGCACCTGAGCGGGGTGGCGCAGGCGTCTCAGGGCGCCTCTGCAACTCCACGCGCATCGCGGATCGACCCTATCGCTCTGCTGCCCTCTCCGCGTGAGAACTCGCATGTCTACGTGTGCGGACCCGCGGGTTTCATGGAAGCCGTGCTAGCCGCCGCGCGCCAGGCCGGCTGGGCGTCGGCGCAACTGCACCAGGAGCACTTTGCGGGGTCGGCAATTGGGGCAGCCGCTGCGGACAGCTTCAAAATCAAGTTGGCACGCTCCGGTCGTACCGTTGCCGTGGGCCACGAAGAATCGGCTGTGCAGGCATTGGCGGCTGCTGGTGTACATGTGCCCACCTCGTGTGAGCAGGGCGTTTGCGGAACCTGTCTAACGCGCGTGCTGGACGGCGAGCCCGACCACCGCGACCTCTTCCTCAGTCCCGAGGAACAGATGCGCAACGACCAGTTCCTGCCGTGCTGCTCGCGCGCCAAAACCGCCTGTCTGACGCTCGATCTCTGATCAAGACCCATCTTTATGTCGAATACCGATTCGCACGCGCAACACCCTCAGGCGATATTTGCAGCGCTCTCAGGATTCGTCAACGACCTGACGCTCGAAGCGCTGCCTGTATCCGTGGTGCGGCGAGTCGACCTCGTGGTCATGGACCTGATCGGCTCCACCTGGTCGGTGCTGGGCGGCCCTGGGGCGCGCGCGCTGTGGCGATACGCGCGCACCATGAATCCCAGTCCCGAGGCCACGCTCTGGGGCACGCCGCACAAGGTCGCGGTGGCGGAGGCAGCCACCGCCAATGGCGCGCTCGGTTACGAGGCGGAGTTCGACGACGGCAATTCGCTCGGCGGTCACTGGGGCAGTTCAAGCATTCCGGCCATTCTGGCGCTGGCGCAACGCAACGGCGCCTCCGCCGCCGAGGTGGTGTTGGCCATCGTGGCTGCCTATGAGGTCGGCAACCGCGTGAGTCGGCTTGTGGCGAAGGGCCTGCTGGACCGCGGCATCCACTTTCCGGGCACCATGGGCGCCCTGGCGGCCATCGCCGGCGCCGGCCGCATCATGCGGCTTGGCCGTGACACGTTGGCCGGTGCATTGGGTCACGCCGCACTGCTGCCGGTTGCTCCCTACTTTCCGGGACACGTGGGCGCGGACACCAAGAATCTCTATTCGGGCTGGCCCAACCACTGCGGCATCCACTTCACGGCGCTGGCGCAGGCAGGCTACCTGGGGCCTGCCGGCCTGCTCGAAGGGCGCGACGGCCTGGCGAGCGCGCTCGGCTGGCAGGGCAAGCCTGAAGAACTGGCCGCCTTGGCTCTGGGCGGCCTGGGTCGGAACTGGGCGATCTCGGAAACGTATTTCAAGGCCTACCCATGCTGCCGCTGGCTGCAGGCGCCAGTGCAGGGGGTGCTGGACCTCATGGCCAGCAATGGTCTCAGCCCCTTCGACGTGGCCGACATTCGCGTGCTCGGACCTGCCTTTCTGGCAATGTATGCAACCGGAGAACCGTGCACCTTGCCGATCCAGGGCAAATACAGCCTGTCGTATTGCGTGGCTGCGGGGGCCGTGCGCAGAGCGCTTGGGCAGGCCGAGTTTGACCAGGCCGCCCTGAGCGATCCCGTCATCGCCGAGGTATCGCAGCGAGTGGAGTTCGGCGTGAACGCGCAGCTGGAAGCGCAGTTTCCGGGCCGCTATTCCACCATCGTCGAGCTGGCATTGCGAGATGGCCGCAGGCTTCGTTCGCAGAACGTTCCGCCCTGGGGCCCCGACAACCCGCCGGACCTTGACGCACTGGCGGGCAAGTTCATGCCCATCATGCGGCAGGCCTGCAGCGATGCGCTGGCAAACGACTGGCTTGCGTTGTTCCGGCGCGGCCTGCTGGCCGACCCACACCTCACAAGGTTCTTCGAGCTGCTTCAGCGCTCGGTGGTCGATTGACGCGTTTTCTTTTCATCACATGAGGACTCTTGGCCTATGACATCCCACAACAAACGTGTCGCCGTCGTCACCGGAGCACGCCGCGGTATCGGCCGCAGCATCGCGCTCGCCCTTGCAGACGGAGGCTGGGACATCGTCGTCGTCGATCTGGTGGACGACGAAGCCACCCATCAGACCCTTGCGGCGTTGGACAACCGGAACGTGCGGCATGCCTTCGTGCAGGCCGACATGGCCGACGTCGGCCTCGCTGCGGACACGTGCAGGCAGGCCATGACTGCATTCGGGCGCATCGACGCGCTGGTCAACAATGCCGGTGTGCAGGTGCAGGACCGTAACGCCGACATCCTCCACGCGACGGTGGAGAGCTTTGACAGGCTGATCAATATCAACCTGCGCGGGACGTTCTTCTTGACGCAGGCGTTCGCGCACGCGCTGATTGCGCAGGCGCTGCCCGATGACGCGTTCTGCTCCATCATCACGGTGTCGTCGTCCAATGCGCTGCACGCCAAGACGCGCGGTGCCGAGTACTGCATCTCCAAGTCGGGGCTGTCCATGATGAACAAGGTCATGGCATTGCAGCTTGCGCCGCACGGGATCGCCTGTTTCGAAGTGCAGCCTGGCCTGATCAAGACCGACATGAACAGGTCGATGCACGAGGTATACGAGCCCATCGTGGCGGGCGGCCTGACGCCGATCCGGCGCTGGGGCTATGGCGAGGACGTGGGCCGCACCGTGGCGACGCTGGCCAGCGGCGGCCTGCCCTTCTCAACCGGACAGACGCTTTACGTCGACGGCGGTCTGCATATCCCAAAGAGCCCTTTCGAGAGCCCGTTCGTGCGGGCTCACCTGCCGGGCTGAACGCAGGCACGAGAGGCCTGCCACCCGCGCCGCGCTGAAAGATCAGCGCGGCATCAGGTCCAGGCGGGAGGCCGGTCGGGCGCGGGCCTTCACGTCGGCGTGCAGCACGTGCGATACGAGCCGGTAGCCACCGGCCTCGCGCCACAGGGGCGCGACGCGCCAATGCGACGCTTCCACCGATTCCACGAGCTGCGACAGGGAGTCGAAGCGGTCGGGCTCGAAGCTCTCGACGATGCCGATGTATTCGGCGCCAGCCGGCGCCCGGTCCACGTTGCCCAAGGCTTGCGGACCCACGTTCTCCACGCGCTGGATGCGCACGCGCGTCAAACCCAGCGTCGCGCCCGTTCCCAGCAAATGGTCCGCCATGCCTTGAAGCTCCCCTTGGCTGGGCGCGGCGACCTGCGGCCAGACCCAGCGCACGAGCGACGCCGCACAGCCCAGCACGCTGCCGGCCTGCACGGCCACCGGTCCGGTCTTGCGCAGAAAGTTGGAGAACGAAGGCCGCATCAGCGCACTCCACGGGGTGGGGTTGTCGACAAGATCCTGGTACTCGGGGCTTTGCAGGCAGGCGAGATTTGTCATCTCATACAGGGTGAAATAGCGGACCTGTGCATCGGTGGCCGCCAAGTAGCGCGTGCCGGACACATAGCCGGGCACCCACACCCGCTCGGGAACATGCTCCAGTGTGTGCCATCGGTTGTACTCGTCGATTCTGTGGGACGCGATGTCGTTCCACAGGCACAGCAGTGCGGCGGATTCGTCGGGGGTCGTAGTCGGGTTCATGGCTAGCCGGATGTTGTGAGGCTTTGAATTCTTGCTATACGGGGATGTTTGCGCCAACGCGTTTTCGTTATGCATGGATAAGCATGGATCGCGGAAAGCGCCACGGGCCCGAACCACGGGTGAGAAGCTTGTAGGTCGATAAGCCCTCGTTATGCACGGCCTGCTACGAACTCGTTTTGTCGGACCCTGCGTCCTCAATACCATCGCGCCCAGCCTGCATTCACTACAAGCAACCATCTTGAATGACTAACTTACAGAGCCTGAGCGAAGTCGTTGCGCCAAGGGGACTTGGTGCGAGCGATAGCGTTCAAGATGACCAGGAGCTTGTGCATGCAGGCCACCAGGGCGACCTTCTTGGGTTTGCCGGCGGCCAGCAGCTTGGCATAGAAGGCCTTGAGCACGGGATTGAAGCGCGTGCCGACCAGGGCCGCGACGTAGAGCACACGTCGCACATCCGCGCGCGCGCCGAAGATGTGGCGCTGGCCCCTGAGCGTGCCGGAGTCACGGTTCATCGGCGCCAGGCCGACCAAGGCGGTGATCTGCTTGCGATTGAGATGGCCGAGTTCAGGCAGCTGCGCCAGCAGGGTGCTGGCCGTCGTGGGGCCCACGCCCTTGACAGAAGTCAGCAGCTTGGCCAGATCGGCGTGGTGGGCCTGGATATGCGCCTTCAGCCCGCCATCGACATCCTTGAGCTGCGCGGCGATGGCATCCATGATGGCCAGGATGCTGGGCTTGGCCTTTTGGTGGGCGACGCCCAGGCGCTGGCGCTCGGCCACCAGCATGGCGACCAACTGCCTGCGGCGCACCACCAGGGCGGTGAGTTCGCGACGCTGATCGTCAGCCAGGGCGCGCGGCTCATGGCCTTGCACGTCGAGCATGAGCGCAAAGCCGCGCAGGGCCTGCGCGTCGATGCGGTCGGTCTTGGCCAGCTTGCCCGTGCAGCGTGCGAAGTCGCGGGCCTGGCGTGGATTGACCACCGAGACGCGCAAGCCCGCGGCGGCCAGCGCCAGCGCCAGGTCCTGCTCGTAGCCACCGGTGGCCTCCAACAGGACCAGTCGTGGTGCCAGCGGCATGAGCAATTGGCTCAACTCGGCGTGGCCCGCTTCATCGTTGTCGAGCTTGAGGGTCTGCGACTCACCTGTGACCGCGACCTCGAAGCTGTCCTTGGCCACATCGATACCTACGTAGACGAGTTCACTCATAAAAGTTCTCCGGCTCCCAGCCTTACGAATACGAAATGTGTTCGGTCAACCATTGGGGATGCAGCAGAACAAAGAGACCACCACCGCGCGCCCTTGGCTTGTGTCCGAGCTCGAACTCGAAGGAGACACAGGCTGCGCGACGGTGAGTCAACCCGTTCAGCGGTCAAGGCCTGTGCCCGCGCCTTGACCAATGAAGTTTGAATGATTCGAGACATATAAGGAGACAAGCAATGATCCCGACCATCGCCGGGCTGGCACGCCGTGCCCACCTCGCCCTTCAGGTGCCGCGGCTCGGCCGCCACTTCCATCTCGCACTGTTGGCATCGGTTGCCCTGGCCGGTGGCCTCCGTCCGGCTTCGGCGGCCGAGCCCGCGTTTCCGCAGGGTCCGATCAGCATCATCGTTCCCTTCGCTGCTGGCGGCAGCCTGGACGCGACAGCCCGCGTCCTGGGCAAGAAGATCAACGAGCTCCTAGGCCAGCCGGTGGTGATCGTCAACCGTCCTGGCGCCGGCAGCGCCGTTGGAGCGCGTGCCGCAGCCACGTCCAAGCCGGACGGCTACACACTATTCATCGCCTCCGGCTCGGCGTTCGGGTTCGTCCATCTGCTCGTTCGCAACCACGAATTCAGCCTGAAGGACTACGCGCCCGTCGCGGGCCTGGGCGTTTACACGTCCCTGTTCGCAGTCAGCGACAAGACTGCGGCCAAGACATTGCCCGAACTTGTGGCATTGGCGAACAGCAAGCCTGTCGGACTGAGCATCTGCTCGACGGGCGCCAACGGCGTCAACCACCTTCAACTGGAAATGTTCAGGTTTGCCTTCCAGAAGAACCACCCCGGCCAGAAGCTGAACATCACGCATGTTCCCTACAACGGCGTTGCACCGGCCCTGACCGCGATCAAGGCGGGCGATGTCGACGCCTGCGTCCTGCCCTACAGCTCGCTGGTCAAGCAGATGGATAGTGCAGGGCTGCGGGTGATCGCCGTGCAGCGGCCCACGCGACTGCCACTCTTGCCCAACGCTGGAACGACGGGCGAGCAGGGTTACTCGGAACTCGACGGAAACGAACAGCTGGTGACGATCTCCGCGCCGGCAGGGACTCCCGCACCCGTGTTGCAGCGCCTCGAGGCCGCTTTCCGGGATGCGATGAACGATCCGGCCATCATGAAGAGCCTCAACGACCTGGAAGTGCAGCCCAAGTTCGTCGGGTCGGCGGAAGCCCGCAAGTGGCTTGAAAGCGATGTGAAGAAGCTCAGCGGCGTGATCCGGGAGGCGGGCCTCGGGAGCAATCCGTGAGCAAAGCGTCCCCGTCGGCGGCGGTGTCGGCCGCTCCACAGCCAGCCCCCAGATCGCTCGCCTGGAACGAAGGACTCCTGCTGGGAGAAGAAGGCATGGACTCGATGCACCGGGAATTCGTTCAGTGCGTCGATGCGCTGCTGTCGTCGGACATCGAAGCGCCGGATGCTGCCCTGATCGCCTTCGAACGCCATGTCCGTGCGGACTTTGCCGAGGAGGAGGACGCGATGCGCGTCTCGCAGTACGACTCGGCGCGCTGCCACGTCGACGAGCCATGCCGCAGTGCTGGAAAGCCTGCGCGAGGTGAAGGTTGCCCTTGGTCAGGGGCGTGTCGATGTGGTCCACGCTTTCGCGATCGCGCTGGCCGACTGGTTTCCGGGCCACACGCGCGTGATGGACAAGGGGCTGGCCAGCTGGCTTGCCCGACAGCGCTGGGGTGGGGCCCCTGTCCTCGTCTCGCGGACCGACCTGCGCGTGCACACGCCAATGCAGGTCCATGCATGAGCTGGCCCGGCCGGGGCGGAAGTCTTTGAACCTTGTGATGAATATGCCGATAGACGCCAAGAATTTCGGAACCCTCGCCTGCATCGGTGCTGGCTTGGTCGGATGCGCATGGGCCGTGGTTTTCGCCCGGGCCGGATTTACCGTCAACATCCATGACGCCGATGCCGCCGTACTGGAGGCGGCGCCAGGACGGATACGCCTCCAGCTGGATGCCCTGTCCGACCATGGGCTGCTCGATGAGCCCCCGTCTGTCGTCGCCGAAAGAGTCCGGGTCGCTGCCTCGCTGGAGGAAGCCGT
>CAIQMJ010000621.1 GCA_903872875.1 uncultured Variovorax sp. | reverse complement strand
CAGTCCCCGCCCAGCATCCACACCGCCGCCTTCTCCGCCATCATCAGCGTCGGGCTGTTCGTGTTGCCGCTGGTGATGGTCGGCATCGCGCCGGCGTCGATCACGCGCAGGCCGGCGATCAGTCCGCCCTTGCCGTCGCGCACGCGCAGGTGCGAATCCAGCACGGCCATCGGGTCGTTGTCGGCACCCATCTTCGTGGTGCCGACCGGATGGAAGATCGTCGTGGCGATGTCGCCAGCAAGGCGCGCCAGCTCGTCGTCGGTCTGGTACTGGACGCCCGGCTTCCATTCCTGGGGCTTGTACCTGGCGAGCGCCGGCTGCGCGACGATGCGGCGCGTCACGCGCAATGAGTCCGCCGCCACCTTGCGGTCTTCGTCCGTGCTCAGGTAGTTGGGGGAAATGGCCGGCGCATCGCCATGGCGCGCGCTGCGGATGCGCACGGTGCCGCGGCTGGTCGGGTTCAGGTTGCACACGCTCGCGGTGAAGGCCGGGAACGCATGCAGCGGGTCGCCGAAGGCGTCGAGCGACAACGGCTGAACGTGGTATTCGAGGTTCGGCCATTCATGCGCGGGCGAACTGCGCGTGAAGGCGCCGAGCTGCGACGGCGCCATGCTCATCGGGCCGCTGCGCTTCAATGCGTATTCGAGGCCGATCTTCGCCTTGCCGAACATCGACGATGCGAGCACGTTGAGCGTTGGCGCGCCCTCGATCTTGAACACCGCGCGGATCTGCAGATGGTCCTGCAGGTTCTCGCCGACGCCGGGCAGGTCGGCGACGACCGGAATGCCATGCTGGCGCAGCAGCTCTGCCGGGCCGACGCCCGAGAGCTGGAGGATCTGCGGCGAATTGATGGCGCCCGCGCACAGCGCGACCTCCTGCGCTGCGTGCGCATGGATCAGCTCGGTGCCGTTCCAGACTTCGGCACCGGTGCAGCGCTGGCTGCCGTCGGGCTGCTTCTCGAAGAGCAACCGCGTGACCTGCGCATTCGTCCACATCTCGAAGTTCGGCCGGGCGTAGCAGGTCGGCCGCAGGAAGGCCTTGGCGGTGTTCCAGCGCCAGCCGTTCTTCTGGTTGACCTGAAAGTAGCCGACGCCCTCGTTGCTGCCGCGGTTGAAGTCGGTGGAATGCGGGATGCCGGCTTCCTGTGCGGCCAGGGCGAAGGCGTCCAGGATGTCCCAGCGCAGGCGCTGCTTCTCGACGCGCCATTCGCCGCCCGCGCCGTGCATTTCGTCGGCGCCGAGGTAGTGGTCCTCGTGCTTCTTGAAGGCCGGCAGCACGTTGTTCCAGCGCCAGCTGTCGTCGCCGGTGAGTTGCGCCCACTGGTCGTAGTCGCGCGACTGGCCGCGCATGTAGATCATCCCGTTGATGCTCGACGAGCCGCCCAGCGTCTTGCCGCGCGGATAGCGCAGCGTTCGGCCGTTGAGGCCGGGGTCGGGCTCGGTGCTGTAGAGCCAGTCCGTGCGCGGGTTGCCGATGCAGTAGAGATAGCCGACCGGGATGTGGATCCAGTGGTAGTCGTCGCGGCGACCCGCCTCGATCAGCAGCGTGCGCTTCTGCGTCTGCTGCGTGAGCCGGTTGCACATCAGCGCACCGGCCGTGCCGCCGCCGATGACGATGTAGTCGAATTGGGTTTCGTTGTCTCTGTCGCTCTTGCTCACGCGTTGTCTCCGGATAAGAAAAAAGCCCGGGCCGGTGTGTCCGGGCCTCGGGCTCTGCAGTCTAGGTTGTCCTCACCATCACTTTGCTGACGCTGGCGGTCGCCGCCGGGCCGCCCCACGGCGGACCGCGCCTCCTCCTCGGGAGGTGGCGAATGACACGCAGCGCAGCGGAGTGCAAAGCCGGGAGGCCTTACTTCGCTGTGGGCATCACGAACTCGGCGCCCTTGCCGATGCTTTCGGGCCAGCGCTGCATGATGCTCTTCTGCTTCGTATAGAAGCGCACGCCTTCCTCGCCGTAGGCATGCATGTCGCCGAACAGCGAGCGCTTCCAGCCGCCGAAGCCGTGCCAGGCCATCGGCACCGGGATCGGCACGTTGATGCCGACCATGCCGACCTGGATGCGGCGGCCGAAT
>CAIQMJ010000620.1 GCA_903872875.1 uncultured Variovorax sp. | reverse complement strand
CTTGCAGGCCTCCGGCACGCCGATGATGCTGTTCGACTGCAGCTTCGAGCTGATGAAGCCCGAAGCCGGCATTGCCGCCTACCGCGAATCGCACATTGCCGGCGCCGTCTACGCCAATCTCGACACCGACCTGAGCGCCAGGCACGGCGTCCCGGGCAAGCATGGCGTGGTGGTCGCGCACGACGACGGCGTGCCGGCCTCCGGCGGCCGCCATCCCCTGCCGAGCCGCGAAAAGTTCGCCGAGTGGCTGTCGAGCGTGGGCTTCGCGAACGGGATGCAGGCCGTCGTCTATGACCGCAACGGCGCCAACTACTGCGGCCGTCTCTGGTGGATGCTCAAATGGATGGGACATGACGCCGTCGCGGTGCTCGACGGCGGCCTGCAGGCCTGGCAGGCCGCTGGCGGTGCGGTTGCTCACGGCGAGGAACCGGCGCACTTCCAGTCGAACTTCGTGCCCGGCACGCCGCTGTTGCAGCTGGTCACGACCGGCACGGTGGTCGACCGTCTCGACCAAGCTGACCAGACGCTGATCGACGCCAGGGCCGGCGCACGTTATCGCGGCGAGGTGGAACCTCTGGACCCGATCGCGGGTCACATCCCCGGGGCCCTGAACCGGCCCTTCGCCGACAACATCGGTCCTGACGGCAGGTTCAAGCCGGCCGCGCAGTTGCGCGCCGAGTTCGAGACGCTGCTGGCGGGCCGCGATCCGGCGACGGTCGTCCACCAGTGCGGCAGTGGCGTGAGCGCGCTGCCCAACCTGCTCGCCATGCAGATTGCGGGATTGGGGCCGACGGCGCTCTATGCCGGCAGCTGGAGCGAGTGGAGCAACACGCCGGGGCTGCCGACCCGGCAAGGCGCCGAACCGTGACAAGAAAACTTCCCCTGCTCGTTCTTCTCTGCACCGCCTGGCTCGGCGTGGCGTCCCCCGCATCCGCCCAGGCGCAGCATGCCCATGTCCATGGACTGATCAAGCTCGACATCGCGGTCGACGGCCCGAGCATCGTGATCGCCATGGAATCGCCGCTGGACAATCTGGTCGGCTTCGAACGTGCACCACGCACCGATGCCGAGCGCCAGACGGTGGAAAACACGGTCGGCACCCTGCGCGCCGCCGACAAGCTCTTCGACATCGATCCGGCCGGCAACTGCAAGCTGGGTCCGGTCAACCTGCAGTCGCCGGCGCTCGGCCTCGGCCAGGCTTCGGCCGCGGACGCCGCCGGTGGCGGTGGCGCACATGCCGACCTCGACGCGACCTTCGCCTTCAACTGCACCAACGCCACGGCCGTGAAGTACATCGACGTCAGCCTGTTCACGGCCTTCAAGGGTCCGCGCCAGATCGACGTACAGATCGCTTCGCCGAAGGGGCAGTTCCAGCGTTCGCTGAAGCGTCCGAATACGCGGCTCGCCTGGGGCAGGTGAGCATCCGCGTGACCCAGGTTCTTCTTGCCGAGTCGCTGCGCTTCGCCTGGCCCGGCACCGCGGCGCCCTGCATCGACATCGCGCACTTCGGCGTGACGGCCGGGGAAGCCGTGTTCCTGCACGGGCCGAGTGGCTGCGGCAAGAGCACGCTGCTGTCGCTGCTGGCAGGCGTGCTGGTCGCCGACCAGGGCCGCGTGGCGCTGCTCGGGCACGACTGGGCTGCGCTGTCGGGCTCCGGGCGCGACCGCTGCCGCCTGGCGCACGTCGGCTACATCTTCCAGCAGTTCAACCTGCTGCCGTACCTGAGCGTGATCGACAACGTCCTGCTGCCCTGCCGCTTCTCGCCGCGACGCTGCGCCCAGGCCTCGCACGACGGCACGCCGCGCGCGCAGGCGGGGCGGTTGCTCGCGCAGATGGGGCTCGACGCCGACCTCTGGACACGGCCGGCAATGCAACTGTCGGTCGGCCAGCAGCAGCGCGTGGCAGCGGCACGGGCACTGATCGGAAAGCCCGAGCTCGTGATTGCCGACGAACCCACGTCGGCGCTGGACGAAGACCGTCGCGAGTCCTTTCTCGACGTGCTGCTCGAAGCCTGCGCGGCCAACCAGAGCGCGTTGGTGTTCGTGAGCCACGACCAGCGCATCGCATCGCGCTTCTCGCGCCATGTGCTGCTGCCCGAGATCAACCGCGCTGCGCGCCCGTCGCCATGAGCGTCCTGTTCGGCATTGCCTGGAAGAGCGCCTGGAACCGGCGCTTCACGCTCGCACTCACGCTACTGTCGATCGCGCTGTCGACCTTCCTGCTGCTGGGCGTCGAGCGCATTCGTACCCAGTTGCGCGACAACTTCGCGTCCTCGGTCTCGGGTACCGATCTGATCGTGGGCGCGCGCACCGGCTCGACGCAACTGCTGCTGTATTCGGTGTTCCGCATCGGCGCAGCGACCAACAACATCTCGTGGAAGAGCGTGCAGGCGTTGTCGGCGCATCCGGGCGTCGACTGGGTCGTGCCGCTGTCGCTGGGCGACTCGCACCGCGGCTTCGCGGTGCTGGCCACCACACCCGACTACTTCACGCACTTTCGCTACGGCAGCCGGCAGGCGCTGACGCTGCGCGAGGGCAAGCCCTTCTCGGAGCTGTTCGATGCCGTGGTCGGTGCCGAGGTTGCCGATCGGCTGGGCTACCACGTCGGCCAGAAGATCACGCTGGCCCACGGCAGCGGCGAGCTCGACACCGGCGCGCATGCCGACAAGCCCTTCACGGTGACCGGCGTGCTGGCGCGCACCGGGACGCCGGTCGATCGCACGGTTCACATCGGGCTTGCAGCCATGGAGGCCATCCACCTCGACTGGGCCGGCGGCGCGCCGATGCCCGGCGTGCACATACCGGCCGAGCAGGTGCGCAAGTTCGACCTGACCCCGAAAAACGTGACTGCCGCGCTGGTCGGCCTGAAGAACCGCTCGGCCGTGTTCTCGGTGCAGCGCTGGGTGTCGACCTACGCGGGCGAACCGCTGATGGCGATCCTGCCCGGTGTCGCACTCGACGAATTGTGGAGTGTGGTCGGCGTGGGAGAGAACGCCTTGCTGCTGATGTCGGCGCTGGTCGCGCTGGTGAGCCTGGCGGGCCTGGTCTCGGTCGTGATGGCTGGGCTCAACGAACGGCGGCGCGAATTGGCGGTGCTGCGCGCAGTGGGCGCAAGCCTGCGGCACGTGCTGGCGCTGCTCGCGCTCGAGGGCGCGCTCGTGACCGCGCTGGGCATCGTGGTCGGCGTGCTCTTCGCCACGCTCGGCATCGCGCTGCTGTCGCCCTGGCTGCAGTCACAGTTCGGGCTCGCGCTCGCGCTGAGCGCGCCCACCGCCAACGAGTGGCTGCTGATGGCCAGCCTGCTGGTTGCCGGCTTTGCGGCGAGCCTGCTGCCCGGCCTGCGCGCCTATCGGCTTTCGCTCGCGGACGGCCTGTCGCCGCGCATCTGATACCCGCCCTTTTCGAGGACCTCACCATGACCTCTCTCTCTACCCTGCTGCGCTCCGGTGCAGCCCTCGCCTGCATTGCAATGGCGTCCAGCGCTTTCGCAGCCGGCCCGGCGCCCGAAGCCACCACGGCCACCAATCCACTGGGCGGCAAGGGCAGCGCGGCCAGGGCCACGCCAGGACAGGCGCGCGAGATCTCCTGGGCCGAGCTCGTGCCCAAGGACTGGGATCCGATGAAGGCCTTCCAGGACATCGACTTCAGCAAGCTCGACGACGCCGACCCGCGCGCATCCGAACTGCTGATGAAGATGCAGCAGGCCTCCGACAGCGCGCCCGCCAATCCGGAACTCAACGGCGCGGTGGTGAGGATTCCTGGCTTCATCGTGCCGCTCGAGCAGGACAAGGGCGAGGTCACCGAATTCCTGCTGGTGCCCTACTTCGGCGCCTGCATCCACACGCCGCCGCCGCCGGCCAACCAGATCGTGCATGTCGTGCCCGAGAAGGGCGCCAAGTTCCGTGCGATGGACACGGTCTGGGTCACCGGCAAGCTGCAGGCGTCGCGCAACGATTCCATGATGGGCGTGAGTGCCTACCACCTCGCAGCCCAAAGCGTGACCAAGTACAACGGCGGCGCGAAGCAATAGGCGGGCGGCACCAAGGCACTCCTGCTATGCGGGGCGTGCCGGGGGGGTGCCTCGACGGCCGCGGAGCTGACACGCACGACCGAAACGCGCTGTCACATCTCGGGTCGGCTTTCGGGCTACGGTGAACGTTGAACGGATGGCTCCGCGCATCTTTCCGATGTGCGTTTGCCACTGTTCAAGGTCATCACAACCAGGGAGCGAGACATGGCCCAATGGCATCTGCATCGATCGGCGCACAGCGCCACAACGGCAGCAACGGCGCGACGGCCACACACGAGATTCGTGCTGGCGACGATGAGCGCGGCGGCACTCATGCTCGCCGGCTGCGACAAGCCGGCGGACCCTCCCGCGGCGGCAACGGCCCCCGCAGCGCACGCCGCCGCGCCTGCACCCGAAGCGATCGCTCAACCGGTGGCCGCGGCACCGGCCGTTGCACCGGCTCCTGCTCCCGCCTATGCGCCGCCTTCGGCAGAACAACTCTATCAACTGGTCGCGCCGATTGCGCTCTATCCGGACAAACTGGTGGCGCAGGTTCTCGCAGGTGCGACGTACCCCGACCAGGTCACCGCAGCCGACCAATGGCTGGCACAGAACAGGACGCTCAAGGCCGGGCCGCTGGCCGACGCCGCGGAACGCCAGCCCTGGGACCCGAGCATCAAGTCGCTGACGGCATTCCGTTCGGTGCTGGACCAGATGGCGAAGAACCGGTCCTGGACCACCGCCCTCGGCGAGGCGTATTACAACGACCCGACCGACGTACTGAATGCTGTGCAGGTGATGCGCCAGCGGGCCCAGCGCGCCGGTCGACTGAAGAGCACGCCGCAGATCAAGGTCGCAGCAGCCACGGCGCCGCCTGTCTACACGTCCGATCCGAATGCACCACTGGTCTATTCGGGACCGCCAGTCATCGAGGCGCCGCAGCAACTGATCACGATCGCCCCGGCCCAGCCCGATGTGGTGTACGTACCGAGCTACGACCCGCAACAGAT
>CAIQMJ010000619.1 GCA_903872875.1 uncultured Variovorax sp. | reverse complement strand
TGTACTCGCCGGGTGCGGACAGCAGCAGCCGGTAGATCATTGCGCCGATCGCGGCGCCGACGATCGGCGCGACCCAGAACAGCCAGAGCTGCGCGCCGGCATGCGCCGGGCCGAACAGCGCCACGCCCGTGCTGCGCGCCGGATTGACCGACGTGTTCGTTACCGGGATCGACACCAGGTGGATCAGCGTCAGGCACAGGCCGATGGCCAGTCCGCCGAATCCCGCCGGGTTGCGGACCGAGGTCGTACCGAGGATGACGATGAGGAAGACGGCGGTGGTCACCGTCTCGCAGACCAGCGCCGCCAGCAGGCTGTACTGGCCGGGCGAATGGGCGCCGTAGCCGTTGGTCGCGAAGCCGCCTGCGTCGAAGCCGGGCTTGCCGGACGCGATCAGGTACAGCGTCGCGCCGGCCGCGATCGCGCCCAGCACCTGAACCACCACATAGCCCGGCAGTTGGGAAGCCTTGAAGCGCCCGGCGATCGCGAGGCCGACCGAGACGGCCGGATTGAAGTGGCCGCCCGAGATGCCGCCGAACGCGTAGGCACCCGTGAGCACGGTGAGGCCGAAGGCCAGCGAGACGCCGGCGAAGCCGATGCCGAGGCCGGGAAACCCGGCGGCGAGGATGGCGCTGCCGCAGCCGCCAAAGACGAGCCAGAACGTGCCGATGAATTCGGCTGCCCACTTCTGCAAATTGCTGTGTTCCATTTTGTGAATCCTCTGAGTTGGTGAATCCGGCTGCGACGTTCGTCGGCCATTCAATAGTTTCCCGGAGCGGCTCATCCACTTCTAACAATTTGTTGCTAGGCTGCGCACATTCCGGGTTTCGGGCTCTTGGGGATGCCGTGCGCGCCTTGCTGGTGGAAGACGACGAGATGATCGGCAGCAGCCTGTCGCAGGCGCTGGAAGGCGCAGGCTGGTCGGTCGACTGGGTGCGCGATGGCGCGCTGGCCCAGAGCGCGCTGGCCGATGGCGGCTACACCTGTGCGCTGCTCGATCTGGGCCTTCCCAGGCAGGATGGCGCCGAAGTGCTGCGCCGCGCCCGCGAGCGCGGCGACGCCACGCCGGTGCTGGTCCTGACGGCGCGGGGCAGCCTGGACGACCGCGTCCTGGTGCTCGATCTGGGTGCCGACGACTACCTGCTCAAGCCCTTCGAGTTCCGCGAGTTGCTGGCGCGGATGCGGGCCATCGTCCGCCGGCGCGACGGCGCCGCGCATTCCGTGATCGGAAACACCGCGCTGCAGCTCGACCTGACGACCCGCGAGGTGCTGGTCGACGGCCAGCGCGAGGCGCTGACGCAGCGAGAATTCGCGTTGCTGCACGCGCTGCTGGAACGGCCGGGCGCGATCCTGTCGCGCGAGCAGTTGGAGAACCGCATCTACGGCTGGGGCGAGGAGGTCACGAGCAATGCGGTCGACGTGCTGATCCACGGGATGCGGCGCAAGCTCGGCCCCGACGCGATCCGCAATGTGCGTGGGCTCGGCTGGCGCGTTCCGTCCCGATGAGGCCGCCGTTGCTGCGGCCCCGGTCGCTGCGCAGCCGGCTGCTGCTCTGGCTGCTCACGCTGCATCTGGTCGCCGCCGGGCTGACCGGCTGGCTTGCCTATGTCGCCTATGGCCGGCTGGTCCAGCACTTCATGGACGACCAGATGCGGCTCATCGCCGATTCCTATGCGGCGAACCACAAGCCGGCGCAGCTACAGCCGCTGGCCGACGTGGCCGACCTGGACCGCGGGGCCTTCGTCCTGCAGATATGGAGCGCCGATGGCGCCACGCTGCTCGTGAGTTCATGGCCGGCGCTGGACGTGCCGCTGCAGCCCAGGCCCGGATTCAAGGATGTCCGCGATGGGCGCGACGAGCAGGGTGGCTGGCGCGTGTACACCGCCGCGGCGCCCGACGCGCGTCCGGGCCGGCCCCGGGTGCAGGTGGTGCAGAGCGATCGCTTCCGGCAGCAGCGCGTGATGCGGCGTGCGTTGCTCGAAGGGCTGCCGATCGCGCTGCTGCTGCCGGTCGCCCTGGTGCTGCTCGGCCTCATCGTGTCGGCGGCGTTGCGCTCGTTGGGCGATGTGGCGCGGGAGCTGGGGGCACAGGACGAACACCATCTGCGCGAGCTGCCGGTTGCGGGCGTGCCGGACGAGATCGCGCCGCTGGTGAACGCGTTCAACGGCCTGCTGGCGCGGCTGCGCGCCGCTTTCGCCACCCAGCGCCGCTTCGTCCAGGACGCCGCGCATGAGCTCCGCAGCCCGATCGCCGCGATTGCGCTGCAGATCGAGAACCTGCGCCCGCATCTGCCGCCCGGCGAGGCCACGGCGCGTTTCGCCCAGCTGGAGGCGGGCGTGCGGCGAACCAGCCACCTGGTCGAGCAGCTGCTGTCGCTGTCGCGCCAGGAGGCGCTCCCGCCGACGCGCGGTGAGCCGGCCGACGTGGTGGCGTTGCTGCGCGAGAGCGTCGGTCAACTGATCGTCCTGGCGGACCAGCGCGGCGTGGACATCGGCTTCGACGGCCGTATCGCGCCGCTGGTCGACGCGCCTTCGGGCGAACTGCGCTGTGTCTTCGACAACCTGATCGACAACGCCCTGCGTTACAGCCGGCCGGGCAGCACGGTGGACGTGCGCGTGCATGAGGTCGACGGGCAGGCGGTGGTCGATGTGATCGACCAGGGTCCGGGCATTCCGCCCGAGTGGATGGACCGCGTGTTCGACCGCTTCTTCCGGGTGCCGGGCTCCGGCGTCGGCGGCAGCGGGCTCGGGTTGGCCATCGCGCAGGCGGTGGCGATCCGCTATGGCCTGCGCATCGTGCTGCGCAACCGCGGCGCCGAAGAGGGTGGGCCGGGCCTGGTCGCACGCGTGTACCTGGGCTGATCGCCAGCCTCGCCGGAGGCTAATTCCCGGCTCATTTTTCGCTCACTTTCCGCTCACTCTGCATGCCTAGAGTGGTACCCAGGTCATCCACAGGCATGCCGCCTGCGGATCGAGACCGGCATCCACCCTCGAGGAGATCAACATGCAAGTTTCCAATCGCATTCTCGCCATCGGCGCCCTGGCATTCGCCGCAACGATGGGCAGCGCGGCAGCCTCGGCCCAGGCCTGGAATGGCGGCGGCTCCGAAGCCATCGGCCAGTCGACCAGCCAGGCGCTGCTGAATTCCACGATGTCCTCGGACGAAGTGCAGGCCTCCGCCGTGGCGGCCGCCCATCCGACCGGCACCGAGGCCACCGGCCAGTCCACCAGCATGGTCATGCCGGCATCGAACATCTCCAGCGACGAGGTTTACAAGGGCGCCTTCGCTGCCTCGCACCCGACCGGCACCGAAGCGCTCGGCCAGTCGACCTCGCTGCCGCGTCCGGCGGGTTCCTGAGCGTGAGCCTGGCCGCGCATTGCGGCCGGCGGGGGAAAGCGGCCCGGTCGCGGGCAGCGGGTTGAATTTCGGCGGGGCAGGCCCCAACTGGATGGATCGCCGGGCCGGTTTTCATCGGTCGGTCCGGTGCTTCCGTAGAATTTTGACCATCCGACTTTTGTTTTCCCCCCGAGACATGGCCAACACCACTTCCACCAAGCTCCCCTTCCAGGCCGAGGTCGCGCAGCTGCTGCACCTCGTCACGCATGCGCTCTACTCGAACAAGGAGATCTTTCTCCGCGAGCTGATCTCCAATGCCTCCGATGCCTGCGACAAGCTGCGCTTCGAGGCGATCAACAACGCTGCGCTGTATGAGGACGCACCCGAACTCGCCGTGCGCGTGTCCTTCGACAAGGACGCCAAGACCATCACCATCGCCGACAACGGCATCGGCCTGTCGAAGCAGGAAGCCATCGACAACCTGGGCACGATCGCCAAGAGCGGCACCAAGGACTTCATGAGCAAGCTCAGCGGCGACCAGAAGGCCGACGCGCAGCTGATCGGCCAGTTCGGCGTGGGCTTCTACTCGGGCTTCATCGTGGCCGACCGCATCACGGTCGAATCGCGCCGCGCCGGCCTGCCGGCAGACCAGGGCGTGCGCTGGGCCAGCACCGGCACCGGCGACTTCGAGGTCGACGACCTCGAGCGCCCGCTGCGCGGTACCAGTGTCACGCTGCACCTGCGCGACGAGGCCGAGGAATACCTCAACGCCTGGAAGCTCAAGTCGGTCATCGCCAAGTACTCCGACCACATCTCGCTGCCGATCCTGATGGAGAAGGAGGAGTGGAAGGAAGGCGAGAACGACCAGCCCGGCGACATGGTCAAGACTGGCGAATGGGAAGCCGTCAACAAGGCCAGCGCGCTGTGGGCGCGCAACAAGAAGGACGTGACCAAGGAAGAGTACGAGGCCTTCTATCAGAACATCGGCCACGACTTCGAGCCGCCGCTGACCTGGAGCCACAACCGCGTGGAAGGCAGCACGGAGTACACGCAGCTGCTGTACATCCCGTCGAAGGCGCCGATGGACCTGTGGAACCGCGACAAGAGCGCGGGCGTGAAGCTCTACGTCAAGCGTGTCTTCATCATGGACGATGCCGAGGCGCTGATGCCCAGCTACCTGCGCTTCGTGAAGGGCGTGATCGACTCGGCCGACCTGCCGCTCAACGTGAGCCGCGAGCTGCTGCAGGAAAGCCGCGACGTGA